>DAOUGB010000092.1:0-39395 GCA_034429595.1 Dehalococcoidales bacterium | reverse complement strand
CTGACAGCGCCCTGTTTGATGAGCCGCACCGCTTCGCTGCGGCTGGCGCATAAGCCGGATTGCGCTAAAAGCTGACTGCAGGCGCAATCGTTTTCCAGGACGTATTCCATGATATCGTCCGGCAGTTCTTTATTTTGTACCGTCTTCTCGAAGTGCGCCTCCGCTGCCTCGGCCTCTTTCTCGCTGTAGAACTGGGTAACGAGTGTTTTCGCCAGGCGCTTTTTCAATGCCATGGGGTTGACGCCGCTCGCCATCTGTTTTTTCACGTCGGCGAATTCTTCCGGCGTGATATCAGTCAATAGCTCGTAGTATTGCACCATGATGCTGTCCGGGATGGACATGGTTTTCCCGTAGATGGTCTCCGGCGGCTCCGCAATTCCTATGTAGTTGCCCCGGCTCTTGCTCATCCGGTTCACGCCGTCTGTGCCCACCAGCACCGGGAAGGTCAGGCATACCAGCGGCTTCTGCCCGAACGATTCCTGTAAACGCCGTCCGGCCATCAGGTTGAAAAGCTGTTCCGTCGCCCCCAGCTGTACATCGGTCTTCAGATGCACGGCGTCATATCCTTGCGCCAGCGGGTACAGGAATTCTCTTAGCCATATCGGGTCGTTCTTGTCCAGCCGGGCGCGGATTCTGTCCCGCACCATGAACTGCTGTACCGTAAAGCATGAAGCCATGCTTATCACGTCCATGAAGGTCAGTTTGCTTAGCCAGTCGTAGTTATAGCGTATGGCTGTTTTTTGCCTGTCCAGTATTTTAAATGCCTGGTCGGAGTAAGTTTTAGCGTTTTTCTTGACCAGTTCCTCCAAAGCCATGGCGCGCGCCTCGTCGCGGTCGCTCGGGTCCCCGATGAGCGTTGTAAAAGTGCCGATGAGGAATGTCACCTCGTGCCCGTAATCCTGAAATTGCCGGAGCTTGCGTATCGTAATGGTATGTCCCAGGTGCAGGTCAGGGGCGGTCACGTCGTAGCCGCAATACACGCGGAGCGGGCGCCCTTCTTTTTTCGCTTCGGTTAGCCGCTGTCGCAGTTCCTTGGTCATCATTTCTTTTATTTGCGGGTCGCCGAACTCGGAACCTTGCATCAGTTTTTCGACCTGTCTGTCTATGGATTCCACCTTGAATACTCCTTCACAGCTGTCTTCATCGGCATTATTATTTTTGCGCTGACGCGCAATTTAATAGCTCTTTGCCCCGCCGCACATCCTCCGCCACCTGCTTTTTCAGCTCCTCAACACTGTCGAACTTCTTTTCGCCGCGGAGCCGGGCGATAAAATCTACGGAAAGCTCATGCCCGTAGAGGTCGCCGTGGTAGTCGAGGATGAATGATTCTATAGTGCGCTCGTTCTTCCCGAAGGTCGGGTTGCGCCCGATGTTGGTCATTGTCTGGAAGGTGTTGCCTCCGTTAACGTGCGCGATGCCGCAGTAGACGCCGTCCGGCGGAATGGCCTGCCCGCTGCTGATGTCCAGGTTGGCGGTCGGGAATCCTAGCCCTTCGCCCCGTCCCAGCCCGGCCACTACCTTGCCGCTCAAGCTGAAAGCGCGTCCAGTCAGCCTTTTATATTTCTCCATATCGCCTTTGGCCAGGGCCTGCCGGATGGCGGTGGAGCTTACCACCTCGCCGTTCAAGACCAGCGGCGGTACTACGGTCACGCTGAATCCCGCTTTCTGCCCGAGTTTGGTAAGATTTTTAATGTTGCCCTGCCTTTCTTTTCCTAAGGCAAAATCCGGCCCGATGACCATCCCCCGCATTTTCAGGTGCTTTTGCAGCAGATTGACGAACGTTCCGGCTTCGAGCTGTGATAATTCTGTTGAAAAGGTTAACGGGACCACAAAATCTACTCCCGCTGCTTCGAGAAGTTCGGTGCGTGTTGTGATATCGGTAAGGAAGGGGAGTTTTTTACCGGTGCTTAGCAGGTCTTCCGGGTGCTGGCGGAAAGTCACCACGCCGGAGAGTGCTTTCTTTTGTTTTGCCTGCTTGACTAACTCGGAAATCAGTTGTTTATGGCCTAGATGCACCCCGTCGAAGACCCCGATGGTTAATACGGCGTCTTGCTCTGGCGTAAATCTTGCTAACTCATCTTCAACGGACACGGTATTTTCTCCTGGAGATGGATGCAGTATCCTAAGGGAGTAATATCCAAGGAAATCTCCGGTAATACGGTTCCACCAGTCATTTATATGTTAACATAAGCACGGCTAAGCGTCAATGTAAAACACGCCTAAAAAACGGCAAACGGGCATGGTAGAAAGATACATCTTTCCGGCGTGAAAACCGGTTAGAAGCGGTAAGATACCAGTCCGGCCGGTACCTTAGGGTAGAAATAGGTCGATTTTTTCGGCATGCGGTCGCCCTTGTCCGCGATGGCTTTGATGGCCTCGGGTTTAACCGGATTGACGATGATGCCCAGCTGGTATTCGCCCGCCAGCACCTTTTCCACCGCCAGCGCGGGGTCGTGCACCCAGTTCAAAAAAGAGCCCATTTTTTCCTGTGAAATACCCAGCAGCTCCTCCAGGATTACGTGGTCGACGATGCTGACGTCGAGCGTCTGGTAAATCTCCGTGTGAAAAGCCGGGAACATCGGACGGACGCTATCCGCATCGCGTAAAGTGAGTGCCAGCAGGCGGTTCTTCTTCAATCCGCAGAGGACTAGCGTGTTAGTATCTTTAGTTTTTGCTAGCAGGCGGTCTATCTGTGGCCGTAGGCCAGATTTATTTATGCTCGCTTCTTCGATGTTAAAGAATGTTTGCAGTCTGTCCGCCAGCCCGTCAATCGCTGACGTTGTCAGCCCGTTAATCATGCGGTGCGCCGGCAGGATGACTAGCCCCGGGTCGGCCATGTCTATCAGCGTCATCATGACAAAGTCGTAAGGCTCCTCTATATTGCCGGAAGCAGTGGTACTTCGCCTTTCTCTCTGGTAGTTAAGCGCGCTTTCGTAGCGGTGATGCCCGTCGGCTATATAGAAAGGTTGGTTGGCCAGCAAATCGTGTATCTTGATAATCGTTTCCTCGTCGGTAATCGCCCACAGCCGGTGGCTTTCACCGTCCGCCTTATCCGCGGTCAACAGCGGTTTTTGCTTGGCTTGCTTGTTCAGCAGCGCTGCTATATCGCCGCGTTGGTCTTGATATAGCGCCATGATGGGGCTGGTATTGGCGTGGAGCGACCATAACATATTCAAGCGGTCGCTTTTGGCTTTGGCCAGCGTGCCTTCATGGGGGCGGATGACCATTTTGCTCCAGTCTTCCAGCTTGACTAAAGCGGCGATGCTGTGGCGTTTCCAGCTTTTGCCCTGGTGGGTAAAGGTGTGTTCGTCCAGATAGAAGGCCGGCTTTTCATCCGTCACCAATATCCGGTTTTTCTGCCAGTCATCCATCGCCGCGGCGGCCCGACTATATTTATTGTCCGTATCGTTATCGGAGGGCAGCTCGAAACCGTATTCTATCCGCACGAAGTTATGTTCGCTGCGGTTATGGAGTTCCTGCTGCATCTGCGGCGAAATAATGTCGTAAGGCGGGCAGATAACCTTCGCCATGTCTTTGAGCAGCGCCGGATTGTAATGTGTACCCTGAAACGGACGGATATCGGCCAAGTATGCGCTCCTTTGTGGAATTCCTTATATTTAAGTTTAACTTATAGCCTCGAAAAGGTGCAAGTGTCGGTTCCTGCTCTTTTCACCTTGTTAGCATTATTTATTTTTTGTTTGAGACTTTGAGTAATAGCTATACATCGTCCCCCCTTTTATAAAGGGGGAGCCGAGGAGGACTTTATTTAGCTAACTTCTTTCTTCGTTATTTAAAAAATATGCTTGTTTCGGCTATACTAATACCGAGGGAAACTTAACATGATACTTAGAAAACTTACTGTCGGCCCTTATGCCAGCAACTGCTATATCGTAGGCGATGAAGCGACCAAACAGGGTATGATTATCGACCCCGGAGCCGAGCCTAAGGAAATACTGCGCGTCGTAGCAAAGGCTGGGCTAAAAATAGAGCTTATCGTTCTAACCCACCGCCACCCGGACCATGTCGGGGCGGCGGCGCCGGTCAAAGACGCCCTCAAAGCCCCGCTCGCCTCCCACGCGGAATGTGCTAAATACCTCCCGCACTCGCCTGATTATGTGTATGAAGAACCTTATGAAGGTGCTCCCAAACCGGAACGCCTCCTCGCTGATGGTGATGTTATTGACATCGGCGGGCTTCATTTTAAAGTGTTGCACACGCCAGGTCACACGCCCTGCGGCATCAGCCTCGCCGGGGAAGGGCATGTCTTCACCGGGGATACGCTCTTCAACTACGGCATCGGCCGCTATGACCTTATTGATGGCGATTATAATGCCCTCATTAAGGGCATTAAGACTAAGCTCTTGACGCTCCCGCCGGAAACCGTTGTCCACCCCGGCCACGGCCCGGATTCTACCATCGCCACGGAAATAAGAGCCAATACATTTTTGAGGTAATCCAGGAAAAGTGTGACAAAATCCTCTTTACACAATTGTCCCTAACCCCTTATACTTAAACGCCCTTACTTGTCTCTCCCTTTCTCAAAGGGAGATTAAGAGGGTTTTTCTCAATAAGTCTTGCCTCTCTGCGTAAACGGGGAGAGGGCAATAAGAAGAGATGTTGGTTAAAGTTTTTCTCAAAACAAATCGTATCTAAATCATGAAAACATCATTAAAAATGCCGGAACGAATCGAGACTACAAGACATAATACACCAAAAATACAATAAGCCGGATTGAAGCTATATTACATAATGTTTGAAACTAATATTTAAAGCTAGCCACACTCGGGTTAGTTTCTAGTAATTCTAAAAAGCCCTTTTTTACAAAACGAATCCCTGGTATTCCGTCCCCTCAAAATAACATCTCTCCTCTTCCTCGATATGAGAGGAACGAAAAGGAGCGGTTGAAACTCTAAAGAAGAAGGGGCATGACTGTTTAAGTCATTCCCCTTTACTATTTGATTAATTATTTGGACTAGATAAACAGCGGGCACATCACCAGTGTAATGGTGGCCAGCAGCTTTACCAGCACGTGGAGGGAAGGACCGGCCGTATCTTTCAGCGGGTCGCCCAGCGTATCGCCTACAACGGCGGCCTGGTGCGCGAAGGATTTCTTGCCGATAACCGCGCCGGTTTCGTCTTTCAACTGTCCGTCCTCAATCATCTTCTTGGCGTTATCCCACGCGCCGCCTCCGTTGTTCATAAAGGAGGCCATCATGATTCCGCCGATGGTGCCTACCATCAGTACGGCGGCCACCACCATCGCGGCGTCATAAGATGGTGAAATATACTTGAAAGCAACGCCTATTACGATTGGCCCGAGTACCGGCAACAGTCCGGGCGCGATCATTTCCCGCAGTCCGGCGCGGGTAGTGATGTCTACGGCTTTGCCGTAATCCGGCTGGTGCGGATTGGCGGGGTCTTTGGGATTCAGAATTTCCGGGTCGGCCTTGAACTGGCGGCGTACTTCCTCGATTATCTTGGAAGCCGTCTTGCCGACTGCTTTGATAGCCCAGGCGCTGAAGAGGTAAACGAGCATCGCGGCCAGTAAGGCTCCCACGAATACCTCGATACGGGAGATATCCACGGAAACCAGAGGATTATCCGGCCGCAGGAAGTTCACGCGGTCGATATAGGCCTGGAAGAGCAGGAAAGCCGCGAGGCCGGCGGAGACCATGGCGTAGCCCTTGGTCAGCGCTTTGGTGGTATTGCCTACCGCATCCAGGCGGTCGGTAATTTTCCGCACTTCAGGCCCGGCTCCGGCCATTTCATTGATGCCGTTGGCGTTATCGGTAATCGGCCCGAAGGTGTCCATGGAAAGGACATAAGGGCAGGTCATCAGCATGCCCATCGTCGCCACGGCTGTGCCGAAAGCCCCGGCGCCATGCACTCCGCTTTCGGTGCCCATCCAGTAGGCCAGCAGCAGCGATACGCCGATAATCAGCGCGGTGGCGAAGGTGGTGGAAAAACCTACGGACATCCCCATGATGATATTGGTGGCCGGTCCGGTCTTGGACGCCTCCGCGATGTCTTTAACCGGGCGGTATTTCCAGTCCGTATAGTACTGGGTGACATAGACGATAACGATACTGGCGACGATGCCGACCATGCCGGCGCCGAAAAGCCACCAGTTATCCAGCATGTAATGAACGGTAATGGCCAGGCCGATGACAGACAGCCCAATGGACACAAAGTAACCGCGGTTCAGCGCGTTCATGGCGTTCTCGTTCTCTTTAGCGCGGACGCAGAACAGCCCTATCATGCTGGCAATCATGCCGAAACCGCGCACGCAGAGCGGGAATAATATCCAGGCTACATTATTTGTGGCGAGATAAGCGGCAACACCGATTATCATCGCGCCGATGTTCTCGGCGGCGGTCGATTCGAAAAGGTCGGCGCCGCGGCCGGCGCAGTCACCCACGTTATCGCCGACGAGGTCGGCAATGACGGCCGGGTTGCGCGGGTCGTCTTCCGGGATGCCGGATTCGACCTTACCAACCAGGTCGGCGCCGACATCGGCGGCCTTGGTATAGATGCCGCCGCCCAACTGGGCGAACAGGGCGACAAAGCTTGCGCCGAAACCGAAGCCGAGAATAAGATGCGGTGCGATTTCCGGCTTATCCGCGCCGCCATAGGCGAAGAAAATCACCGTAACGCCGATAAGGCTTAATGCGGTGATAAGGAAGCCGGATATGGCTCCGCCGCGAATGGCGACATTAACGGCCTCGGTAAGGCTTTTCTGCGCGGCGGCGGCGCAGCGTACATTGGATTTCACCGCAAAATACATGCCGATGAAACCGGCTAAACCGGAGCAGAAAGCGCCGACGAGGAAGGCTACGGATGTATGCCAGCCTTGTGAAAATCTGCTCATTCCTTCTACTTCGGTGCCGCCCAGCACGCCTACCAGCACCCCGATAATAATGGCAATCACTATCGAGTATATGGCGATTGTGCTGTACTGGCGTTTCAGGAACGCCCATGCCCCCTTAAAGATGATGTCCCCGATTTCTTTCATCTTGGGTGTGCCCGTCGGGCGCTTCATCACATTCATAATCAGGAAAAAGGCAAAGATGAGTGTGATTACGCCGGCTGCCGGCACAATCCAGAAGATTCCAGGTAAATCCATTTTTCCTCCTTTTATAGCCTTGCTTGCCAGCTAAGGCTCTGGTCTATATTTTCCGGGATATCGATAGTTTTTACCCGGCTAATTTGGAATTGTTAAAAAAATAGAGCAGGAAATATTTACTCCTGCTCTATTGATATTTGCTTTTCCAAGAACATAGTCATTCATCGCTGTTTTGATATCGGCTGCCGCCGGGTAAGGCGGGGTTCTTTTATTTCCCGAACTTTATTCTGGGCAGGCTGGCTTCTTTCATGCTGTCCGCCATTGTCCAGAAATAAGCTTCACCGGCATATACATGGTAAACCGCCAGCAAAGGATTGCCCGGTTCGGTAATGCCGAAGTTTTTCACAAATGGTCTTTCCGCAATGCACTTGGCCCTGATTTTTTCATCCGTAACGATTTTGGCCTTGCCGGAGACCCTCATGATTTTGCTTAAATCCTTGGCCTGGAAATATATTTCCACTTTAGGGTTTTTCTCGATTTGTTTGTGGAGCGCTTTTACGCTCTGTGCCTGGAACCAGAACCCGTCGTTATCGGCATACCACATGCCCATGCACCGTACTCTGGGCTGGTCGCCTTCTGTGGTCGCCAGATAGCAGGTCTTGTTTTCGTTGGCGAATTTTACGCAATCTTTAAAGTCCATCTTTTCCTCCTCAAAGAAATAATGTTTCTAATTGCCGGGTTTTATCTCTGTCAGCGGGATAGATTGGGAGATTAATCGGGCGTTTCTGATGAGAAGTTCTGTTATGGTCATGCAACGGCTCCTGTGTTTAGGTAAAAAGGAAAAACAAGAGAATTATTAATTAAAACAAGACCGATTTGGTTGTAAAAAGAATACGTATTTTTTATTATCGGGCTGCCGTTTGGAGGCATAGTGGACACGTTTAATTATAGTCCAATAAAAAGCAGCAAGTCAATCAATTCAGCTTGGTGAGCTATCTGGCGCTATGCTATAATTCTGATGAAGGAAAATCCGGAAAATGTTTGAACAGCTGGAAAAAATAGAGAAGCGCTATCAGGAGATTGACGAAAAACTGGCCCGTCCGGAAGTAGCGACGGATATCAGCCAGGTGCAAACACTGGCGCGCGAGCGCGCCGGTATTGAAAATATTGTCCTGAAGTACCGGCAGTATAAGAAGGCCGCTAAAGAGCTGGCGGACGTGAAAGCCATGAGCGCCGGCGGCGTTGATGATGATATGGCGGCGCTGATTAAACAGGAAACCGCCGAGCTCCAGGGAAAGCTGGATACGCTTACGGAAGAACTAAAACTGGCTCTGATACCCAAAGACCCTAATGATGAAAAAGATATCATTGTAGAGATACGCGCCGGGACGGGTGGTGATGAGGCCGCTATCTTTGCCGCTGATTTATACCGGATGTATAGCCGCTACGCGCAAAACCAGGGCTGGAAAGCCGATGTTATCAGCCTTAGCGAAAGCGGCGGCGGCGGCCTGAAAGAAATTATTTTTGAAGTACGCGGCAAACGGGCTTACAGCCGGTTAAAATATGAAAGCGGCGTTCACCGCGTGCAGCGCGTGCCCGTCACCGAGGCATCCGGCCGGATTCACACCTCGACGGCCACCGTTGCCGTTCTGCCTAAAGCTGAAGAAGTTGATATAGACATTAATCCTGATGATTTGCGTATTGATATTTTCCACAGCGGCGGCGCCGGCGGCCAGAACGTCAACAAAGTTGCCTCGGCCATCCGCATCACCCATTTCCCCACCGGCATCGTCGTTGTCTGCCAGGACGAGCGTTCCCAGCTGCAAAATAAAATCAAAGCCATGTCCGTGCTGCGTACCAGGCTGTTAGATATAGAAAGGCGGAAACAGGAAGAAGCGATTACTTCGCAGCGCCGTTCCCAGGTAGGCACGGGTGAACGTTCGGAAAAGATAAGGACCTATAATTATCCGCAGGACCGCATCTCGGATCACCGCATTGACGTCACCTTGCACAACCTCCCGCGTTTCATGGACGGCGATATCGATGAGCTCATCGACCAATTGACGGCTGATGAGCAGGCGCGCCAGCTTGAGGGACAGCAGGTGTGAACCGCAGACAGGCGCTGATTCGAATACGGAAAATTCTTGAGGATAACTGCATCGATAATTATTCCCTGGAAGGTGAAATTTTATTAAGGCACATCCTCGGCGCGGACCGCGCCGGTCTTTTTGCTGACCTTGATGGAGAATTAACTTCCCCTCAATTTGAAGACCTGATGCGGCTCGTGGAACGTAGAAGCCGCGGCGAGCCATCGGCTTATATCACAGGGCGCCGCGAGTTCTACGGGCTGGATTTTAAAGTAGACCCGCGCGTCCTTATCCCCCGGCCGGAAACGGAACTGCTGGTGGAAAAAGCCATCGATTATTGCCGTCGGTTCGGTTACACTTCTGTTGCCGATATCGGCACCGGCTGCGGCTGCATCGCCGTATGCCTGGCCAAAAACCTGCCGGATGTGGCCATTCATGCCGTTGATGTTTCCCCTCCGGCGCTTGAGGTTGCCGCGGAAAACTGTAAAGAGCATGGCGTAAATGGACGGGTCGAGCTCTTTAAGGGCGACCTTTTAACGCCTCTGCCGGAACCGGTCGATATGATTGTTGCCAATCTGCCGTACGTGAGAAAAGCGGAAATAATAGCTGTGTTTGAACCGGAGCTTGCTCTCAATGGTGGTGAAGATGGGCTGGATAAAATCAAAGCTTTATGTGCGCAGGCTCACGGTAAATTGAAAAAGAACGGTACGCTCATGCTGGAAATCGGGCAGGGGCAGGCGGCTGCCGTAAAGTCTATTCTGCGTAAAACATGGCCGGGCGCTGATGTTGAGGTTATTAAAGACCTTGCCGGTATTGAGCGTGTGGTAGGCGTTCGTTTGACAGCTGGACAGATACAATGATAAATTGGTTCAGAAGTCAGTTTATTCCATAATAAAAATCTAAAGGAAGAAATAGTTTGCTGATGAATATCTTTGTTTGTGTAAAGCAGGTAATCGACCCCGAAGCGCCTCCGGCAAGTTTTAAAATAGATGCTGCCGGCACCAAAGCGGAAATGCATGGCGTCCCCCCGGTGATTGATCCCTACGGGGAATACGCTGTGGAAGCCGCCCTGCGTCTGAAAGAGGCCAAAGGCGGGAAAATCACCGTCTTCAGCCTGGGCACGAACTTGTTGCGCGAGGTGGTCAAGAAACCTTTGGCGATGGGGGCCGATGAACTTGTGCTGCTTGACGATGCCGCTTATGATGGAGGCGATAGTTATTCCAATGCCGCTTCTTTGGTCATGGCTATCAAGCAAAAAGGCGAATTTGACCTTATTCTCTGCGGGCGTGAAGCTTCTGATACTAATGCCGGGCAAACGGGTCCGGCGATTGCGGAAATCCTTGGCCTGCCCTGCGTCACTTTAGCGCGCAAAATAGAAGCCGGCGACGGCAAGTTGCGTGTCGAACGCGTCAATTCCGCCGGCTATGATGTTGTGGAAACGCCTCTTCCCGCCGTTATCACGGTGAGTAATGAAATCGGTCAGCCGAGGTATCCCACGATTAAAGGTATCATGGCCGCTAAAAAGATTGAGCCGGTTGTCTGGAAACCGTCCGATGTCGGGCTGGAGCCTGCAAAAGCGGGTGTTGCTGGCAGCCGGATAAAAGTGCGCAAGCTCTTCCAGCCGGTACATGAAGGTAAATGTGAATTTGCCGCCGGAGAAACCCCGGAAGAAATGGCGGTAAACCTGGCGGTTAAATTAAGAGAAGCCAAGGTTCTCTAAAAATCAACCGCCTTTTTAACAATACTTACTTAAAATAGGGAGAACTGAATCATGTCTGATTATAATGGTGTTTTGGTTTATTGTGAGGTTAAGGGAGAATCTATCGCTCCGATTGCCGCAGAGGGACTCGGTATCGGGAAAAAACTGGCGGAAAGCCTGGCCCAGGAACTCTCCGCGGTTATTATCGGCAGCAACCTGAATAGTATTGCCCGGCAGGCTGTTGCCCAGGGCGCGGATAAAGTCTATGTTATTGATGACGCTCAATTGCAGGATTACCAGCCGGATTTGTACTTAAGCGTCCTGGCAAAAGCGGTCGGCCAGGTAAAACCGCAGGTCATTATTATGGGACAAACGGATATCGGGCGGGAAATGGCTCCCAAGCTTGCTTTCCGCCTGGGTACGGCGGCTGTTTTAGATTGTGTCGCCCTGGATATTGACCCAGACACGAAGCGTTTGCTGCCGACCAAGCCGGTCTATGGCGGCAATGCCCAGGCCGTCTTTACCACGGAAACTGACCCCCAGATTGTTACCATCCGCACCAAAGCTTTTGCCGCCCTTGCCCCGGATACCTCGGGGAAAGGCGAAGTCATCAATATTCCGGCGGCTGTGGACGCGTCATCCGTAAAAGCGAAGATAACGGACAGAGTGGTTGAAGAAGTGTCCGGTATCAAAATCGAGGATGCCCAGGTGGTAGTGGCTGGCGGCAGAGGTATCGGCAGCGCTGAAGGTTTTAAACAGCTGGAAGAGCTGGCTAAAATGTTGAAAGGCGCCGTCGGCGCCAGCCGTCCCCCGTGCGATAATAACTGGATACCGGATACCGCCCAGGTAGGTCTGACCGGCAAGATTATCGCGCCGGAAGTTTATTTTGCGATTGCTATCTCCGGCTCGAGCCAGCACATGAGCGGCTGCTCCGGTTCCAAGACGATTATCGCCATTAACAAAGATAAAGAGGCTAATATCTTCAAACAGGCTCGTTTTGGCGTCGTCGGCGATTGGAAAAAGGTGTTGCCGGCTTTTACGCAAAAACTCAAGGAACTCATTTCCGCCTGACCGTGCCGTAATGTCATCTCAAAAAGAAAGCGCCCCTGAAAAAGGGGCGCTTTTTACTTTGCCTCTATTATCCTTAACCGGCTGGTTATTTTATTCCTTTTCCTTTTCGGCTTTTTCCGCCTGTCTTTGTGCTACCAGTTTCTGGGTGATATTCGCCGGTACCTCTTCATAATGGTCGAACTCTAGGGTATACGTTGCCCGTCCCTGCGTCATGGACTTCAGGTCGATAGTATAGCGCTGGATTTCCGCCAGCGGGGCCTGCGCCTCGATAGTATTGATATCTCCCTGCGGATTCATGCCCATAACGCGGGCGCGTTTGGTATTGAGGTCACTGATAATATCGCCGGTGAGGTCGTTAGGCACGGTGACTTTCAGGTTCATCACGGGTTCCAGCAATATCGGGCGTCCTTCGAGGATGCCTTTCTTGAAAGCCTGGGCGCCGGCGATTTTGAAGCAGATTTCAGAAGAATCTACCGGATGGAAACTGCCGTCATAAAGCGTCGTCCTTACGCCCACTACCGGGTAACCGGCCAGCCCGCCTTCGTTATAGGCCTCGACCACGCCCTTTTCCACCGCCGGGATAAAGTTCCTCGGCACTGAACCGCCCACGACTCTCTCCGTGAATTCGCAGGGGCCGCGTTCTGGCATCGGTGTCAGCTCGAGCAGGACATGGCCGTACTGTCCGTGACCGCCGGACTGTTTCTTATGTTTGTGTTCGGCTTTGGATGGCATGGTAATCGTTTCGCGGTAGGCCACTTTAGGTATGGATAATTCCACGTTGACGCCGAATTTACGCTGCATCTTCTCTGCGGCTACGGAAAGGTGGGTATCGCCCATGCCGGAAAGTATCGTCTCGCCAGTGCCGAGCTCGCGGTGCACTTTAAGCGTGGGGTCTTCTTCCACCAGGCGTGCCAGCGCCGAGCCCATTTTATCGATGTCGGTCTTCGTCTTGGGATAGACCGCTTCCTCGAATATCGGGGTCGGGAAAACGATTGGCGTTAATTTTACCTGTTTGTCTTGAGCGGAAAGCGTGTCTCCGGTGGCGGTAACGTTTAATTTGGCCACCGCCCCGATGTCCCCGGCTCGCACTTCCGTTACCGGTTCCTGGGTCTTGCCGCGCATTAAATAAAGCTGCCCGATGCGTTCCACTGCCCCCTGGGTAGCGTTATAGACCTGCGAGTTGCTGGTGATAACGCCGTTGAAGACGCGGAAGTAAGTCAGCTTGCCTACATACGGGTCCGCTGTGGTCTTAAAGACCAGAGCCGCCAGCGGCGCGCTTTCGGCTGCGTCGATTTCACCGCTGCTGGTAGCTACCTTTTGTTCCTTGGGTAATGGCAGATAATCGTAAATCGTGTCCAGAATACAGTTGACGCCGATGTTTTGCAGTCCGGAGCTGGCTAATATTGGTACTATCTTGCCGGCTGCGATTCCGGTACGCAGCGTCTTGGTCAGTTCTTCGGTGCTGATTTGTTCGCCGCCGAGATATTGCTCGATGAGCTTATCGTCAACTTCGGCGATGGATTCCACGAGTTTTTCGCGTGCGGCCTCTGCCTTGGCTTTTATGTCGGCGGGGACATCGCTTTCTTTGGATGGAGAGCCGGTGTAAGCTTTCATCGTCAGCAGGTCGATGACACCCTTAAAGCTGGTGTGTGCCCCTATCGCTATCTGCATCGGGACGCATTTGGAACCGAGTTTGTTTTTAATATCTTCGGCTACTTTGGCAAAGTCCGCGTTCTCGCGGTCCATTTTGTTGATAACAATGATTCGGGGCAGTTTGGGCTCTTCACAGTAATTCCAGACCATTTCCGTGCCTACCTGGACTCCGGAAGTGGCGTCTACGATGATCGCCGCCGCATTGCTGACGCGTATGCCGGCTTTCATTTCCCCGGCGAAGTCGGCATATCCCGGTACGTCGATGACATTTATCTTTCTCTCGCGCCATGTCAGCGGCAGCAAAGACAGGTTGATGCTGATACGGCGCTTCGCCTCATCCGGGTCGTAGTCTGATGTTGAAGAACCGTCATCTACTTTACCCATGCGGCTGACGGCGCCGGCGCTAAATAACATCGCCTCGGAGAGTGTCGTCTTACCGGCGCCCCCGTGCGATAAAAATACAATGTTTTGCGTATTCTCCAGTCCGTATTTTGGCATACAAACACCTGCTCTCTATAGTCTTCCGGATTCTATTATACCCGCAGTTGGCCGAACACGGCAAGCTGGCATTGGATTATAAACGATTCGCTGAACGGTATAAACTATTTACCCCATTTGTCTTTAATGACAATTTCAGATAATTCCTTGCGGGGCGGGGCTTTCCCTTCTTGGTCCGGTACGCCTACCGGGAACATGGCCGTTATCCGGTAGCCTTTAGGTACGTTCAACACTTTTTCCGCCTGCTGGGGGTTAAAAGCGCCCATAATGACTGTGCCCAGCCCTTGGGCGTGTGCCGCCAGCACCATATTCTGTACCGCGAGGGCGGTATCGAACATGAACCAGTCGCCTTTATCGGTAATGTATTCGCCGCCACCCCCCGATCCAGGTTTGGTCCCGGATTTACCCATTTCCGCGCAGACGGCGATTACCACCGGCACGGTATTGATGGCCACGGCCGCCGGCGTCAATACTTCTTTGCCGTCCGGCGTTTTCATCTTCATGACAGTATCGGCCAGTGCCGCCCGCACTTTAGCGTCCTGCACCACCACGAAGCGTGAACACTGCGTATTAGCCCAGGACGGCGCCCAGCGCCCGGCTTCGAGAATAACATTGATTTTCTTGTCATCTACCGGGTCCGCTTTATATTTCCTGATACTTCTCCTGGTATTGATCGCCTCTAATGTTTCCACGTGTTCTCTCCTCAATCTTTTTATTTGCTGAACTTTTCTTTATAGAGAACTTCTTTGAGTTGTTTTCTGGGAGAAATTTGCCCTTTATGACTCGGTATACCCAGCGGCGTCATCGTGACAACGGTAAATCCCTCCGGTACGCCCAGTAGCTCTTCAACTTTGATTGAATCGAAGCTGCCGACGATTACCGTGCCGAGTCCGGTGGCATGGGCCGCCAGCGTAAGATTTTCCATGGCCAGCGCCACATCGAACATAAACCAGTACCTGCCTTTATCCGTTGACGTGGTGCCGTCAGGCCCGTAGCCGGCCTTGCCCTTCTCGGCGCAGAGGACTATCAGTACCGGGGCTTGCCTGATGGACATAGAGGCGGCATTCTCCACCCATTCCTCGTCTACCTTGACTTTTGCCAGCGTATCGGCAACCTTGGACTTTGTCTGGGGGTCCCGGATGACGATAAAACGCCAGCACTGGTTATTGCCCCAGGAAGGCGCCCAGTGCGCCGCTTCAAGGACGGTCTGTACCGCTTTATCGTCGATGGGGTCGGGTTGGTAATGCCTGATGCTTCTGCGGTTTTTAATTGCTTCAAAAACGTCCATGCTATCCCTCCGTTTTTACGGGGTTAATTCTGCCAGGCGTCTTTGCCGATTAAAGCTACGAACCGGCATCCGCCGAGTTTTTCAACCTGCACGCCATCTTTATCCCTGGTTACTTTATATAAATCCTGGACGTAACGGGAGCCGGCGGGAATAATCATCCGCCCGCCTATCGCCAATTGATCCACCAGTTCTTGAGGTATTGACGGCGCGCCGGCGGTGACCATAATGGCATCGTAGGGCGCGTCTTTTTTCCAGCCGAGTGATTCCTCCGCCTCGTATGTTTCTATATTGGTATAGCCGAGTTTTTTCAGCAAAGAACGGGCGGATTTCAGTAAAGAAGAGACGCGTTCTACGGATATTACTTTTGCCGCCAGCTCGGCTAAAATGGCCGTCTGATAGCCGCTGCCGGTGCCTATTTCCAGGACTTTTTCACGGCCGGTCAGTCCCAGAGATTCGGTCATATAGGCAATGATATACGGCTGGGAGATTGTTTGCTTGGAACCTATCGGCAAAGGCCTGTCTTCGTATGCCATGTAGCGGCTGGCTTCAGGCACGAACAATTCTCTGGGTATGCGCGCCATGGCGTCCAGGACACGCCTATCTTTTATCTCGGTACGGAGATAAGATATCAGCCCGGCACGGGCTGCTTCCAAGTCCTTCATAACTGCCCCGAAGTGGTTAGGTCAAAATAATCGCTAATACAATCAGGATAACGATTATTATGGCGCTGATAATGCCGATTCTTTTCAGCTCGCTGGTGAAATAGGGATATTGAGCGGTTGTAGCTCTGGTAGAAACCGGGGCGGCTTTAGTCGCCGGTGCGGATTTAACGGCTGCCGGGGCGGTCGTATTAGGTGCGGCGGCCGCGGCCTGGACGGGTTGAGATGCAGCCGGCTGCTGTCTTACTCTATTTCTATATTGAGGACGTCTGCCTTTTTTGTGTTTGGATTTCCCTGACATCCATAACCTCCTGATGTTTACTTTTTAGCTCTGGGATGAGATTTATCGTATGTCCGGCGTACCTGGTCGGTCGTCAGGTGCGTGTAGACCTGTGTCGTGGATATATTGGCATGTCCGAGCAGCTCCTGGACGGACCTTAAATCCGCCCCGCCGCTAAGCATATGCGTGGCGAAGCTGTGCCTTAGTGTATGCGGGCTGATTTGAGAGCTAAGCCCGGCGGACTTGGCGTATTCCTTCAGTTTCTGCCAGAAGCCTTGCCGCGTCAGCCTGTCCCCGCGCGCGTTCAGGAAAAGCGCATTCTCTTTTTTGCCGTGGGCCAGCTTGGCCCGGTCTTCGTCGACGTATTCTTTAACCGTCTTGGCGATTTGTTCATATAAAGGTATGATGCGTTCTTTGCGGCCTTTGCCCAGGCAGCGCACAAAATAATCGCCCTCGAAGTTAACATCGCCCATATTCAAAGCAACCAGCTCGCTGATTCTCATGCCGCTGGCGTACAGCAGTTCCAGCATCGCCCGGTCGCGCCTGGATTCGGACGTGGAGAGTTTGGAAGGTTGCTCCAGCAAAAGGCGCACCTGGCTTATTGGAATCGGCTTGGGCAAGGCTTTGCCGACGCTTGGCGAGCTCATATTCTCGGTAGGGTCGTTCTTAATTGTCCCCTCGGCCACTAAAAAGCCGAAGAAAGACCTCGACGCCGCCACTTTCCGCGCGATGGTGGTAGCCACGTAGCCCCTTTCTTTCAGATCGAGCATGTAGCTAAGCATATGCTGGCGGGTGAAAAGCGCCCAGTTCGAGCCCGTGCGTAACGCAGGCTGTTTTTGAGCGAATTCAAGCAGTCCTGACAGGTCGTTCCTATAGGCGGCTATCGTGTGCTCGGAATAGCCTTTCTCGACTGATAGGTAATGTAAAAAGTTCTCAATTGACTTTATCATGACGGCTCCTCATCGTCGCATTTATGCAGGGTGTATATCCATGATTTAGTAAATATTTTAACATAATATATTAACACAAAAAAGTGCCGGGCGGCGAAACAATAAAAAAAGTGCATCAATATTAAAATCCTAAGGACTAAAGAACCGTATGCCCCCTTGGGGAAAACCGGCGTAAAACCCCCTTTGTAGCTGAATTATGATAATCCCTGATATTACTATGACTTATCCCCTACACGGGTATCATGACCATCTCGCTATTGTGGGTACGGACGAAAGGTATATAAGATAAATTAAGCCCAATCCATGCCCCAATTAAGATAAAGGCGAATAATCATGACAGGACCTACTGAAGAAGTTAGAAATATATTACGCACCAAACCGCCGGACCCGGAAGCTTTGCGGCTCATCCCGGAGACGATGGCGCGCAAGTACAGCGCTATTCCTTTAGCCAAAGACGGCAATATCCTTTATGTGGCCATGTCGAAGCCGTCGGATATTCTGGCGCTTGAAGCCCTGGCGAGCTGGAGCCAGATGCGCATCGAGCCGGTAGCTTACTCCGCTCAAGAAGTAACGGAGGCCATAGATTTCAATTATAAAGATTATGCCAGGATAGAAAAACAAATATCCAGCATCTCCGTGACGGAAAACAATAAAGAAACCAAGCAGATTTTTATTGACACGCAAACGGAAGCTCCGGTAGCCCAGGCTTTAACTCTTATTATTGATGAAGCGGTCAAAGCCCGGGCTTCGGATATCCATTTAGACCCCGGGGAAGATAAATTAAGGGTGCGCTATCGTATCGATGGCACTCTCCATGAGATGTTTTCCCTCCCGTTAACCACGCTGACCCAGCTTATTTCCCGGCTTAAAATCATGGCTAACATGAACATCGCTGAACATCACCGCCCCCAGGACGGGCAGTTTTCGGTGAATACCAAAGGGAGACAGATTGACGTGCGCGTCGCCATCATCGCCACCGTGTATGGAGAAATGGCGGTGCTGCGTCTTTTGGATAAATCACGCGCCACCCTTAACTTATCGGAGCTGGGCTTTCTTCCGGATAGCCTCGCCAGGTATGAAAACATGTTGAAAGTGCCTTACGGCGTGATTCTCGTCAGCGGGCCTACCGGCGCGGGTAAAACCACCACGCTGTATGCCTCTTTGAACTCCCTGGACCAATCGGAACGCAATATCATCACGGTTGAAGACCCGGTGGAATACCGCTTTTCCAAAATAAACCAGATACAGGTAAATCCGCGCGCCGGGCTCACCTTCGCCAGCGGTTTGCGGTCGATATTAAGGCTCGACCCCGATGTAATATTGATTGGTGAGATACGTGATGCTGAAACCGCCAGTATCGCCATACAATCGGCCCTGACGGGTCACCTTGTATTGTCTTCCATCCACGCCAATGATGCCGTTGGCGTGGTGCTGCGTCTCCTCGACCTCGGTGTCGAGCCGTTTCTTGTTTCCTCGGCCTTGATTGGCGTGGTGGCGCAGCGGATGGTACGCCGTATCTGTCCCAATTGCGGGCAGCCCGCCAAAGCTTCACCCGATGAAATTCTTGTCTATCAGCAGGAAACGGGTGAAACAAGGGAGGAATTTTCCCAGGGCGCGGGCTGTAAATCATGCGCCAACAGCGGCTACCGTGGCCGTACCGGTATCTTTGAAATACTTTGCAACAGTGACGAGATTAAATCTCTTTTGATAAAAGGCGCTACCTCCGGGGAAATTCGTAACCAGGCCATTAAAGAAGGCATGGTGACTCTCCTCAAAGATGGTATGAATAAAGTGAAACTTAATCTTACTACACCGGCGGAGGTGTTGCGCAACGCTTACTCGGTGGCTTAGCGTTGCGCAGTTAACTGCCAGCGGTTAGCTTGGGGAACGTGGTGGGGGCTAAAAGCTAAAAAATAAAAAGGCGCGGAGACTGATGATTTACCAATATATAGCCTGTAGTGAAACGGGCGAGATTGTGAAAGGCAAACTCTCGGCGGTCAAGGAAGAGTCCGTCTCGGAGATGCTCGGTTATGCCGGCTATCGCCTGATTAACCTGCGTCCGTACGTGCCGTTCTTGAGTACCGGCAAGCTTACCGCGCAGTTGTTTCCGGTCAAACCGAACGAGGTTATCATGCTTTTCCGCCAGATGGCGTTGCTGCTTGAATCCGGCGTAAATATCGCCACCGCGCTGGAATTATTGCAGGACCAGATATCCAACCGTACGCTGAAAAAAGTGGTGGCGGAAGTCACTGCCGATATTCGTGCCGGTAATCAGCTCTCTGTGGCAATGAGCCGGCACCCGGAAGTATTTTCAACGCTAAGCTGCCGGACGTTGAGTATCGGCGAACAGACCGGCGGGCTGGAAACGATGTTAAGACAAGTGGCGGACTACAATGAAAAAGAAATCGTGACGAAAAAAGGCATTAAAGGCGCCATGATGTACCCGATTATCGCCATGGTCGTTACGGTTATTGTCGTCGGCATACTGATGTTCTTTGTGCTGCCGGCTTTCGCCGGCCTTTACGGCGACCTCGGCGCGGAACTGCCGGCCATTACCCGTATGATGCTGGATTTATCCGCTCTGCTGAAGACCTATTTTATGCAAATCATTCTGGTTATTCTTGGAGTGGTAGGCTTCGGCATGGTTTATTTTAAAACGTCTGAAGGAAAATTCAATCTGGATAAATTGATGCTGAAAATTCCGCAGCTGGGCAGAGTCAAGCACCTGAATGAGCTGGCGCGCTGCTCGCGGAGTATTTCTTTATTGTATACCGCCGGTCTCCCACTGACGGAAATCATGCCGCTGGTTATCCAGGGATGTGGCAACCGGGTTATGGCCAAAGCATTGAATGATGTCCATGTAGACATGCTGCGGGGGGAAGGGTTATCCCGGCCGATGTCTAAAAGCCCTCTTTTTTTACCGATGATGGTGCAGATGGTGAAAGTAGGGGAAGAAACGGGCAGCCTGGATGCTTCGTTGCAGGCCGTCGCTCAAAATTATGAATCTGAAGCCCAGGAAAAGACCAAGAACCTGATCGGCATGATTCAGCCGGTAATGACGATTATTATCGCCGGTATTGTCGGCGTCATCGCTTTATCCATGGTATCGGCCATGTATTCCATGTATGGGCAGGCGTTTTGATATGAAGATAAGTAAAGCCGCTTGGATGATTGTCGGGGCCGGAGCGTTTGTCATTATCCTGGCTGGCTTGGGTATGGCATGGTCCGGTCAGATGCAGGAGCAATCGAGCATAAATGAAGAATTGCTTACGCTTGACACAAGATTGGCGAATATCAATGCCAGCCAGTTTCAGGGGCAGATAGATGAACTGGAACAAAAACTCCAGGCGTCTTTAAATAAGGCGGAGAAGGCTGAACAGGACCTGATACAGACGGTAATCAGTGTTGATGTGGCTGATAAATTTTATGAAATTGCCCGGCGTTACGGAGTAACGGTGAATAATATAGGGACATCCCAGATTTCTAAACAGCCTTATTTGAACATAGGTTGTGAAGTAATTTCCCTTAGAGCCAGTGTCAGGGGGGATTTATCGCATATCATTGATTTTGTTATCGGCCTGAATAAAGATTTCACCACCGGCTATGTCCAGGCGGTTCAGCTTTCCATCGGAAGGGAAGCTGATGATGATTCCTCGGCCAGTCTCCAAATGATTGTGTATTCGTATCTGGGAAGTGAATGATGGCAAGTAATACGGTCTCTCTCTATATTGATGACGTAAGCGTCCGCCTGATGGTTACCCGCGGCAAGCGGATTGCCAAAATGGCTGATGTTCCGCTGGAGATAGGCCTGGGCAGCATTGATACCGAGGAAAAGGAAGACGAACTTGCCGGCAAAATAAAACAGCTGTTAAAAAGCAATAAAGTTAATCATAAGAAGATTATCCTCGGTTTAAGCGGCCTGCATTGTCTGACACGCCCGCTGGATTTGCCGGAATTACCCAAAGCCATGCTTGGCGAGGCCGTGATCAGAGAAGCAAAAAGGGCATTGCCGGTACCTCCGGAGCAATTATACCTCTCATGGCAGATTATCTCGGTTTCCGGCGGTAAGACCCGTGTTTTCCTGGTAGCGCTGCCGCGCCAGATAGCTGATACGGCGTTAAGGGTAATCGGTAAGGCCGGCTGTAAGCCGTATCTCATGGATATCAAGCCTATTGCTTTGGCCCGGCTGTCCGGAGAAGCTACTGCTGTCATTCTCGATGTCCAGCCCAAAGAGTTTGATATTATCATCATGATTAACGGGATTCCTCAACCGGTGCGCACCATTGCCTTCCCGCAGGAAGCGCTTTCGCTGCAGGACAAGTTCGATATCGTTAGAGAAGATTTGAAACGGACGCTGGAGTTCGTAAAATCTAATTTTGAAGGAAATCAGATTAACCAGGATACGACCCTGTTTATCTCCGGAGAATTGGCGGAGCATAAAGAGCTGCATGAGTCCCTGGCCGATGAGTTGGGATTAAAGACGGCTATACTTACTTCCCCGATAAAATATCTTAAATACCTGGAGCCTTCCAATTATCTGGCCAATGTCGGCCTGGCTCTGAAGGAACTGGTAAAGGAATCCGGGCCTTTATTACCTAATTTCAATACCCTGCCCCAGCCTTACCAGCCGGCCCATATCTCCATGAACCGGCTTATGGCGGTCCCGGCTGCTTTAGCGGCTTTCGGGATAATTATTCTGCTGGCGACAACCATCCAGAAGACTGCGGCGGAAATCGAGTCGCTGCAAAGCCAGCTGGATAACAAAACCTATCTCCTGGAGAAAAAACAGGCGCCAAAACAGGCGGCGGCGGATAAGGTAGCTGCCCTGGAGCAGCAGATTGCGGCTGCGGACGCGGAATTCAGCAATTATACGGTTGCCCTGACCAAAATAGCTGATTTTGGCAATGACATCAACCTGGACCTGGCAGAGACCGTCGGTAATATGGTAAGGGATTTGTCCATTACCTCATTATCGGTTAACGGCGCCCAGGTGAGCCTTAGCGGCTCTGCCGGGAGTGAAGAGGCCGTGTTTGAGTATGTCCGGAATCTTACGGCTACCGGCAGATTTAAGGAAATCACTATCAATAATATGTCGTCGGTTTTAGTGGATGAAGCAACAAATGAGGTCCTGGTAAGCTATTCGCTTGGTTGTAGACTGGAGGCGGACAGATAATGACGGATATAGTTAAACTGCTCCAATTAGGCAAGCAAAAGGGCGCCTCGGATTTGCACATAGTAGTTGACCGGCCGCCTTTATACCGTATTCACGGCAGCCTGATACCGTCCGAGGAAATGCCCGTATTGTCCGCTGCGGATATCGATGATGGCTTGCGTCAGATAACCACCGAACAGGAGAGGGCGGATTTTGCCCGTAATCTTGAATTAGACTTCGGTCGCACGGTTCCGGAGGTGGGCAGGGTGCGTTTTAATGCCGCCCGCCAGCGTGATACCACCAGCCTGGTTATTCGTCTTTTGCCGTCGAGCATTCCTACCCCAGAAACGCTGGGGTTGCCCAAGGTCTGCAAGGAATTGATACAGCGCCCCAGGGGTCTGGTCGTAATCAGCGGGCCTACCGGCAGCGGTAAGTCGACAACACTGGCGTCCATGATTGAATTTCTGAACATGACGGAAAGCCGCCGCGTCGTTACGATAGAAGACCCCATCGAATACACTTATGAAAATAAGCAATGTACCATCACGCAGCGTGAGCTGGGGCATGACACGCTGTCTTTTGCTGAAGCGCTAAGGCATGTCTTGAGACAGGACCCCGATGTCATCCTCGTCGGTGAAATGCGCGACCTGGAAACGGCCTCCGCGGCGCTGACCGTGGCGGAAACCGGCCACCTGGTATTGACCACCGGCCACGCCCCCAGCGCTTCCCAGGCGGTGGAACGTATCGCCAATATGTTCCCCCCGCACGAGCGCACCCTGGCACAGACCCGTCTGGCGTCGTTATTGCTGGGGATTCTCTGCCAGTCCCTGGTGCCCAGGAAAGATGGCTCCGGCCGTGTCGCGGCTATCGAGGTAATGCTGGCTAACTCCGCCATCCGGAACATTATCCGGGACGGCAAGACCTACCAGCTGCCCAATACCATCCGCATGAGCACGCAGCAGGGCATGGAATTGCTCGACCAGGCGCTGGTGCGGCTTTACCGGAGCAATGTCATCAGCCAGGAAAAGGTCTTTGAGTTCTGCAACGACCGCGATGAAATCACCCGTCTTACCGGCGAAAAGGAAGACAGCCGGAAAAACGAGCGCGAGCCGGCATTATACCCCCAGTTTAACTGAAGATTGCATAATAATTCGTTTTGTAAAAAGGGCATTTTTCAGGATTTTTAGTTTGAAGTCGCTTGGTTTTGTTATTTGGGGTTTTTAGATACGCTTGGTTTTGTGTTTTTTGAAATACCGACAATGGTTTAGCCTCGATTAGTCTTGTGATTTTTTTGCCTTTTTGCCCGTTTTTCATGTTTCCAGCTTCAGCATCGTTTTGCGATTTTTACGCAGGTTTCATACCATTCAGCCTCATTCGTTCTGTAAGTTTTCCGCGTCTTTAAGGGATTCCGAGGCTACTCGATTTGTAAGATTTATATCCCCGGTGATTGCGGCTTTAAGGATATTACGAAAAGCCCTTTTTAATAGCGTGTTTGCCGGCCCGGTAAGACCGTTTTTCGAGGCGAGGTGCCTGGTCAATAAACACGAACCTTCTCTCAAAATGCGGTAGTTGCCGGGGGAATGAATGAGGGCGCTTTCCACCTTGACACGGAGGGCGGAATATGCCGGGTCTTGGTTATCATCCTTGATGGCGGCACAGAATTTTTTGATTTCTTCCGGCGTAAAATTGGTTGCATAAAAGCCATGTTTGCGGGCGTTCTGGTTGCCGGGCTGACCGCCGCGATGACGCTTGTGACGAGGCATGAAAACTTGCCACTCCTTCCTCTCTTATCTCCCTCCTCGTTGACAAGGAGGGAGAGGATTGAGAAAATCCCCCTTTTTCACCCTCTCCCAACCTCTCCCATCAAGGGAGCCTTGTATCAAAAGTGTTCATATTATAGTCATTCTGACCCCGATGCAAATCGGGGGGAGAATCCGTACCTACTTTGCCGGGCACGGATTCTTCAGCGCTTCGCTCTTCAGAGTGACTTTTGATACAACACCCATCAAAGGAGAGGATTATATGGAAAAACGCCATTTTTTTAGGGGGGAGACTGGAAAAGGGGTGGTTTGATAATAGCACATATGTTCTAGTTAGTCAAGAGGTTTTTGTCCCATTTTTAGATAAACTGATTGTTTGCTATAATTTCAGGAGAGTCTTGTTTCTTCAGGGGGTAATCGTATGAAAAAGACCGGCGTGTTTTATCATGATATCTGCGGCAGGGATGCCTATTCCAGCCTGGCGATGGGTGTGCCGGAAGGATTCGCGGGTATTAAAAATGCGGGCTTGTTTAATTACAAGAATGTGACCTATTACGAATCCCGGCAGGCTGCGGAAGCTGAAATAGCCAGGATTCATACCGCCAGATGGATCGCCGAGGTCAAGCGGGGCCAGTACTGGCAGTGCTCCCTCTATTCCATCGGCGGCGTGCTGGAGGCCACGGAAAAGATATTAAACGGGGAACTGGATAACGCTCTGGCCATCGCCGGGGTCGGCGGGCACCACGCCCACCGCGATAGCGCCTGGGGAGGCTGTTATTTCAGCGTTACCGGTCTGGCGGTGCCTCATGCCCGGGCACTGACCAAAGCCCGCCGGTTTGCCATTGTAGATACGGACACGCATCATGCCGATGGCGTGCGGGATATTTTTAAAGATGATGATGACGTTTTGCATATCTGCCTGTGCCGGGATTACGGCTGGGAGTACGAACCCGGCAGCCTGACGGCCAACAAGACCAAGCTTTGCTTTGCCCACGGCGGCTCGAATGATGAAGAGGTAAGCATCGTGGCTAAAGAAGTCCCGGCCAGAGTCAAAGAATTCAAGCCGGATATGCTCTTCTGGATTATGGGGATGGATACTCACATGGATAGCTACGGCACCCAGGCGCTAACGGAAAAAGCCTATCCCCGGCTGGCGGAGATTATCAAAGCCACCGCGGAAGATGCCTGCGGGGGCAAGCTGTTGGTCAAGACATGCTGTAACGCCCCGCCCCACGCCACCTCCTACGCTTTACCGAGGGTGGTGAATCTCCTGGCGGAGCTTGATTTATACCCCGGCGAGTAGCGTCATTGCGAGCCGTTCCCGAAGGAAAACGAAGCAATCTCACCGTTCATGCCGAAGCTACCGTGAGAATCTCAATCATTGACGGAGAATCTTTTGCCGCCTCCCCCTTTCGTAAAGTCGTAGATTCCGTATGACCAAAGGGAATCGGAAGGGGAATAAGGGGATTTTTACCTGCGTCACTCCCGTGCAAACGGGAATCCACTTATGGGTTCAATCATGTGCGGGAATATTACTAATGGATTCTGGCCTTCGCCAGAATGACAACTAAAATAAATCAAAAAGCCTGCCGTCAGCAGGAATGGTTATCGTTACTGACGGCAGGCTTCTCTGTAGTACTACACGCTGTTTAGATTCTATTTTTTAGCTATTCAACGTCACCCGTGTACCATTCCTGGGTAACTGTACCGTCTTCAGCGATAGTATATTCGCCAGTGACCTTGTTGACGCCACCGGAGATATATTGCCCGACAGTAATCCCTGGTGCGACCGTTACATCGACACCGGGAGTTGAGGAATTGTGGTCAGTGTTACCGAAAGGTCCGGGGGCGCTGATGTTAGCCGTCACTGCGTCAGCCATGGCGGCCGTTACGGCGGTCAGGACGTTAGAAAGCTCCGTAGATTTTGCTTCGGATTTCCCTTTACCGATGAATTTACCGATGTTCGGTACGGCTACGGCGGCCAGCACGCCCAGAATCGCTACCACTACCAGTAGCTCGATGAGGGTGAAGCCTTTCTGCCCGTAACGGAATTGCTTGAAGAACTTTTTCATTAGAATGACCTCCTGCTGTAATCGATTTGTTTAATTTAGTTCTCATTTCAAGCTTAGCACAGCCTCATTTTTCTACAATCACATAAAAGTCCCGTTTTAAAAAACGGAAAAGTCCCGCCGCATAATGAGAAGAAAGTCCCGTTAGGGGAGGGGGCGGCCATTGCGAGCCGTCCCCGGTGAAATCGGGGAAGCGCGGCAATCTCTATTTTTGCCTTCTTAGGTCTCCCGCTATCTTAAAAAAATAATACTTTCCCTTAATCATATTAAATGCAATCCTGCATATTTATAGGGTGTTCTTACCGGAAGGAGAATCGGGATAATACCATTGACGAAGCATGAAAAAACGGGCAGAATATACCGGAGAGAGCAAATATGATTATCCAGTTAGCCGTTCTTTTTACGCTGGCGGGTCTGGCCATCGGCAGTTTCCTGAATGTCTGCATCGACCGCCTGCCGCTGCGCAAATCCTTAATCTCCCCGCCATCGCATTGTGATAGCTGCGGGCATAAACTGGGGATACTTGATAATATCCCCATATTCAGCTATCTCTTGCTGCGCGGCAAGTGCCGGTACTGTAAAGCCGGGATACCCTTACGGGTCCTGCTGGTGGAAGTAATCACCGCCGCCATCTTCCTCATCGCTTACTGGCGGTTGGGATTGAGCGCGGAATTCGGGCTAACCGTTTTCTGGAGCTGTATTTTTATCGTGATTATCTTTATCGATTGGGAACACCAGTTGATATTGAACAAAATTACTTATCCCGCCGCATTAATCGCCGTTATCATTCTGGCCATAGACTCGTTCGTCCCGGGCGTCAATCTCTTCGGCGAACGTATCTTCAAACCGGAAATAAGTCTTTACAGCGGCCTTATCAGCGGCGCCGTGCTTTTTATCTTTTTCTTGTTGATTGCTATCTTAAGACCCGGCTCCATGGGCATGGGGGACGCCAAGCTGGTAACACTCATCGGGCTGGTCAGCGGCTTCCCGCTGGTGATATTTTCCATGCTTATAGGTGTCGTTATCGGCGGCGTGGTCGCCATTGTATTGCTGGCAACTAAGAAAAAAGGCAGAAAAGACGTCATACCCTATGGCACCTTCCTCGCTATCGGCCCTATCATCGCGATGTTATTGCCTGGCGGCCTCATGGATTGGTATCTCGGCATGGGCCGGTAACGGAGTCTCAAAATATTCCGTTATAGTGTAAGGATATTGTTGACACCCTACTTTCGGGGCAGTACAATAGTCCTGTATGGATATAGGACTAAGCGGTAGGCAGATTTTGGGTAGCTCCGAGGGGCCGCGAACAGCGGTAGGGCGCCGGCGCTCCAACATTGAAATCATCGCGGATATGTTGAGGGTAGGGGAATACGGTGCCGGAAAGACGGAAATCATGTATACCGCCAATATGAGCTACAGTCAAATACAAAAATACCTTGATTACCTGGTAAATCAAGGCTTTGTCAATAAAGTGACCATGGATAATACCATGATTGCTTATCAGGTAACGGATAACGGCCTTAAACTCCTGAAAGCTATCGATACACTGATGGCGATGCTGGAACCCGGCAATAAAAAAGCCTGATAAGGGAAAACGCGCATTTATACCAGCCTGAAGTACGTACTTCAGGCTTTTTTTGTTTATAAATAGGATTAGCTATTATCGCCTCGCATCGTTCCTGTATTAATGAAACCTTAAGTAAAACTTTATGAATCTTTTATTTCTTTTATGATGATTTTTATGCAGCGATGATAGAGTGAAAGTAATAATAAAAAAGACAGACCCTGATTGTAGGGGCTGTTGACGAGGTTATTAAATATGAAAAGAACTCTTTTATTAGATGAAGACGATTTAATAATGGTCGTCAAGGAAGATGTCGTAAAGCAAATCGACGAAAATCGCGGGGAGATGAACCGCACGGAATTCGTCAATTACCTTATACAATGCCAGCTTAAAGAACAGCCGAACCAAAAGAGAAGCGTTTCCAGGGAAGAATTCGATGCTTTTACCCGCCAGATGACGGATACTTTGCACAATTTCCTGCAGTTCTTCGTAAGTTACGGCATGTCCATGGGCAAAACCAAACAGGATGCAGATGTACAATCGCTGAACAAACAACTGGAAGCCCTGCTGAATCCTGACGACTTTCCCGATGAACCATAAATATATTTAACTCTTTTTTTAGCTTTAAATAGAACTATGTTCTAGAACATAATCCCTTCCCAATCCATAGCTAATAGCATAGTCTTTTCCTAGAACTATCTTCTACCCGTTTGTTCTGGAAAGGTAATTATGCCTAAAGCTTCAGACCTCCTCCGGCAGGGACGCAGTGAAGAACTCTGGCAGATGTGCTGCGGTTTTCTTGATCTGAATATTAATGAATTCATGGCAATCCAGGAGCGGCTGTTAATAAAGCAGCTTGACTTATTGAAAAATTGCCGCCTTGGCCAGAAATTAATGCGGGGCAAATCACCAGGTACGCTGGAAGAATTCCGGAGACTGGTGCCGCTTACTACTTATAAAGATTATTGCCCGGAGCTTTCAGAAAAGCAGGAAGATTCGTTGCCGGGCAAAGCGGTCTTATGGGCTCACAGCTCCGGCCGCTCCGGTGATTACCCGTGTAAGTGGCTGCCTTTAACTCAAGAATACATCGACCAATTAAGCTTAGCTTTATATGGCATAGGTATGCTTTCCTGTGCCCGGTACAAAGGCGATACTTCACGGATTCCGTATGACGCTAAACTCCTCTATTCCGTGGCTCCCAGGCCCTACATATCCGGTACTTTTGCCGATGTTTTAAGAATGCAAACTCCGCTGGAATACCTGCCTTCTCTGGAAGAAGCGGAAAAAATGACTTACGAGGAAAGAATCAGCACCGGCTTTCAGGAGGCGCTTTACAAAGGCTTGGATTATTTTTTCGGGCTATCTCTGGTGCTGGTAAAAGTAGGGGAAAAACTAAGAGATAATTCCGGGAAAATCGATATAAAACCGTATTTAAAGCACCCCCGCGCTCTATGTAGGCTGACAAAGGGGCTGGTAAAAAGCAGGTTAGCGGGACGGCCGTTGCTGCCGAAGGATATATGGAATATTAAAGGGATTATCGGCAGTGGGATAGATAGCTGGGTATATAAAGACAAGATAATGGAATTATGGGGTAAAAAACCTTTGGATTTATACTCCTGTACGGAAGGCGGCGTAATCGCTACGCAAGCCTGGGATTATGAGGGCATGACCTTTTTCCCCAACCTGAACTTCCTGGAGTTTATTCCGGAAGAAGAACAGTTAAAAAATGAGATGGACCGCAGCTATCAACCCGCTACTTTGTTATTGAATGAGCTCAAAGCGGGTGAAACTTATGAAATCGTTCTTACCAGCTTTCACGGGGGAGCCGTGGTGAGATACAGAGTGGGGGATGTCATCAAGATAACCTCTCTTGCAAATGATGCTCTCGGCATCAAATTGCCGCAGATGGCTTTTGAGCGTCGTACAGAGGGTGTTATTGATTTTGTTTTTGTCAGACTGACGGAAAAATCCATCTGGCAGGCGATCGAGAACCTGGGTATCCCATATATTGATTGGATTGCCTACCGGAAAATAGGTGAATCTGAACTGCAAATATATATTGAACCAAAAGATGGTAGTAAGATAGATGAAGCAGAATTATCTAGGGCGATTTATACGGAACTGACGAAATCAGACGATGATACAAAGACCCTGATACCGGGTGAATATGCCAATATGATGGATTTTAAAGTAGGTATCAGCCTGCTGCCTGAAGGAACTTTCAACAGGTATACCGCTAAAAAGCAGGTCGAGGGCGCTGACCTGGCGCATATTAAACCTCCGCATATCAATCCGTCAGATGAAATTCTGGCATATCTTCTTGCTGATGTGGAAGAAACGACCATTGTAAAGAAATCGGGTAATAAGGCTAAAATTAGCTCTGAAATTGAAAAAATCACTACTCCCAAGTAGTACTTTAGTTTACCTTACGTTGGTATACTGACTTTAGTGCCCCCTTGACAGTACGGCTTCTTGAGTTGATAATGCCCTTGTAATGAATATTTATACTATAGCTCCGCTAATTGCAGTTATCGCTTATATACCATTAATTGTTACGATTGCAAGCAGCCGTCCGTGGCAAAAACGTAATACTTATTTCATCATTTTTATAGCGACTGCAGTAATATGGAGTATCGTCGATATATTCCTGCGGAGTGATTACTTCCCGCAGTCCAAATACTTTTTGTTCCAATTAATCATCGTCACCTATATGTTGATGGCTATACAGTTCCACGTATTTACCTCATCATTTTTTGATATTAAATATGGGCGCTGGTTACCTTTAGCCTATGGCTCTCTTGCCGTAATCGTTGTCTTGGTAATACTGGGAATCATCCCTGAAAGTGTTGATAAGGCAAATGATATTACGCTTATCAACTATGGCATAGGGGCCATCTTCGTGCTTATACCATTGATGGTTCTACTTGCCAGAAATTACTATGTATTTGGGAGAATGTTAAAACATTTGAACAATCCCTTTGCGTATAACCAGATAGTAACGCTTATGGTTACAATAGGGATTTTAACCGTATTTACTCTTTTATCGTTTTTACCGATGGGAAAAGCTTTCCCCATCTCTCATTACGGCAATCTTATCAACGCGTTTATACTGAGCTATGCTGTCGTAAGACATCATCTGGTTGATATTAAATTAGTCATACGTAGGGGTACGGCATGGTTCGCTCTGACATTTGTCGGGACAGCCATTTACTGGTTGTTGCTTTTATTATCCCACCGCATCTTTGATTTTAAATTAGATATCATCGCATCACTGATAGCCACGGGATTAGCCTTGGTTGTCTTCCTATTTATTTATAGAATTAGAAAGCAATTGTTTAAACTGTTGAGCCGGGCTTTTCAGGGCAGCAGCTATGATTACTATCAAAGGCTCAATGAGTTTACCAGCAGAATCCATAATGTTTTCAGCTTGAAAGACCAGGGTGGGGAACTGCTTTCTTTGCTCACCAGAGCATTGAATATAAAACAGGCTTCTTTACTTTTCCCGGAAGCGGGCAGCGGCGACTTTAAAACGCAGTTCTTTGAAACTGATGCCCAACAGTCGCAACTGGCCAACTTAAGGCTTAGAGCCAACAACCCGATTATTAAATACCTGGAAAAAGAGCAGAAAGCTTTACATAAAGATGACATTTTAATTCTCCCCTCGTTTTTAAGTCTGTGGCCCCAGGAAAAAGAGGAAATAGAAACTAAAAACATAACGATGTTTATGCCGCTCATCAGCCGTGACCGGCTGATTGCCATCCTGGTATTAGGTGAAAAAAGGTCCGGAAGGTATTCGCTGGATGATATCAACACTATAGAAAACGCGACCAACCGTGTAGCTGTCAGCATGGAAAAAGAATACCTTAGAGAGCAATTGAGAGAACGTGAAGAAGAATTATCCGTTATCAACAATTCTAACGTTATATTATCCTCGAGCCTGGATATACAAGAAAGCTTCGGCGCCTTTATAGAGGAACTGAAAAAAGTAGTCGATGTCAGCTGGGCAGCCATCGTTTTAATTGAAGATAATACGCTCCATACTATGGCCTTATCATCTCCGGAATTGGGGTTTTACCAGATAGGGGACAAAGTCCCGATGGAAGGGACGGGTACCGGCTGGGTGCTTACCCAGAAAAAGCCTTTTATCGAATATGACTTAGCCCAGGAGAAATATTTCAGCACCAGCGATCACTTTTATAATTTAGGCATGCGCACCACAGGCTATTTCCCGTTAATCGCCAAAGGCAGAATCATCGGTAGTTTGATTATCACCAGTAAACTGCCCAATGCCTACGGTCAAAGACATATTAAACTGCTGGAACAGCTCGCGTCCCAGATAGCCATGCCGCTGGAAAACTCGCAGCTGTATGCCAGGGCTGAAAAGAAAGCCAGGATAGATGAATTGACCAGATTGTTGAACCGCCGCTCGCTGGACGAGATGATTGATAGTGAAATCAGCCGGCACTCAAGGTACGGCGGCGCTTTCTCTCTGGCAATTCTCGACCTGGATTCATTCAAGTTCTATAACGATACTTATGGGCACCTCGCCGGCGATGGTCTTTTGCAGGATGTCAGTAAAAGCATTAAATCGGCCATCAGGACCGCGGATTTTGCCTTCCGTTACGGCGGTGACGAGTTCGCGATATTGCTGCCGCAAACGTCGTTGGATGCCGCAATGCAGGTTGTTGAACGTGTGCGCAAGGCCATCGCGGAAAATGTAAAAACGGATAAAATATCCATCACCACGAGTATCGGCTTGGCAAGCTGGCCGGATGACGGCATCAGCCATACCGATATCATCGCCGCGGCTGATGTTACTCTCTACCGCGCCAAGCGTAACGGCGGTAACCAGAGCTTGTGCGCATCAGGCCCGCTGGCGATACCGGATGATGAGCTTATCTCGGACATCGATGAGAATATCAACTCCAAATTAGCCGGCCTTATTCGGGCGTTCTCGGATGTAATTGATTCCAGGAGCTGTTATACCAATAATCACTCTAAAAAGGTTAAAGATTATGCGCTGACGCTGGCAAATATCCTGCATATGTCCAAGGAAGACACCGCTAAGTTGGAAATGTGCGCTTTACTGCATGATGTCGGTAAAATAAGTATCAGCCAGGACCTCTTGAGTAAACCGGGCAAGTTTACTGATGGGGAAGCGCAGATTATAAAATCGCACTCGATGCTCGGGGCGGATATCGTCAAACAGATTCCGCAGCTCGCTTCCTGTACCGAGGCTATTTTACACCATCATGAACGGTATGACGGTACCGGGTATCCTGGGAAACTTAAAGGTAATGATATTCCGCTGGAATCTCGCATTATCAGTATTGTGGAAGCGTTTGTAATCATGACATCAGAAAGGTCTTATTCCCCAACAAAAACAATTGAAGAAGCCATCGGAGAGCTGCAAAAATGCTCCGGCACGCAATTCGACCCCGTTCTGGTGGAAAAGTTTATTTCTATATTTGATAAGACGAAGGAAACTTCCGTCAAGAGAGCAAGGAGGTAAAAAGGTCCGGTCTTGCTTACCGCGCCCGGACTCCGAGAAGCATGAATATGAATAATAACAAAATACAGATATTCATTATCAGCCAGCAATCGCTATTCCTTCAGGCGTTGGAACAGACTTTTTCTGATACTGAAGATATTCTGGTATTAGGTACCACCGGCATCAACACCGATGTCCTGAAGTCTATAGATAATCTCCCGCCGGATGTGGCGCTCCTTGACCTGGACGGCCCGGCGGAAGCCGGCCTGGAACTGGCGAAGAAAATCAAACAGCGTTCCCCCAATATCGGCGTCATTATACTGACTTCGAATGCGGATGATAACCAGCTTTTTGCGGCGCTGAAAGCGCAGGCGGTCGCCTACCTTAGCAAAGAGGTAACCGGGCAGCAGATAATCGATACCGTCCGGCGTGTCGCTAGAGGTGAGCACCCGATTAATGAGGCTCTGACGAACCGTCCCAAGTTAGCCGAACATGTATTGCAGCAATTCCAGGAGCTTTCCTCCCGGTCTGAAGCGGAAGCTTTCATATCGCCGCTGACGCCGCGTGAAATAGAAATCCTTGAGTTTATCGCTAAAGGATATCTTAACAAACAAATCGCGGCGGAACTGGGCATCAGTGAACAGACGATTAAAAACCATGTCACGTCAATATTGAGAAAACTCAATGCCAACGCCCGTACCGAGGCGGTAGTTGTTGCCATTAAACAGGGGCTGATAAAGATAAACTAAAATCTCTATTTTCAAGCAACTATACCCGGTTTGGTTTTCAAAATATCCGTGATATGGCATAATTGATATGTGTCGGATACGGGTTTCCTTTCGATTATACTGATTGCACTTGGTCTGTCCGCAGATTGTTTTGCCGTTAGTTTGAGTTCAAGCATTTCCCAAAGAAAATTGCCTCTCTGGCAGGGATTCCGTGTAGCGTTATTCTTCGGGGTGTTCCAGGCGGCGATGACCCTGCTGGGATGGTGGGCGGGCAGCCGGATTATTGATTTTATTGCCAGCTATGACCACTGGCTGGCTTTTGGCTTACTGGTCTTTGTCGGCGGGCGCATGATATGGGAATCATTACACGCAAAAGAAGGGGAAGAAGAGAAAAAGACCGATATTACCCGCTGGCGTTATCTGGTTATCTTAGCTATTGCCACTAGTATCGATGCCCTGGCGGTAGGGTTAAGTTTTGCGTTCTTAAAAGTAAATCTGGCCTTGGCCAGCGTTACCATCGGGATAACCGCCTTCATTATTACTATCCTGGGCTTCCTGGCCGGTAAAAAATTAGGGGAACTCGTTGGCAAGCGGGCGGAGATAATCGGGGGCGTTATACTAATTGCCATCGGTCTGCGCATACTGCTGGAACACCTGCTCTAGATTAGCGGATTTTTTCCTGATATTATTATCTTGGTAATAATAGAGGGATTAATTGATGAAAAGGGTAGCATTCCGGTGTATTTTTGCGCTCCTTGTAGGCTCCGTCATCCTGGGAGTTGCCGGCTGCGGAGGTTCTTTTCCGCAAGCAGCCTTTGAAGCCAGCGTTGCCAGCGGCCCCGCGCCGCTCAATGTAACATTCACGAATAAAACGGATGCGGCTAAATATTATAGCTATATTGATTATAACTGGGATTTCGGTGACGGCACGGTTAAGAACAACACCAATATTGCGGAAACCGTATCGCATGAGTACACCCGGGCCGGAACGTATACGGTTACCTTAACCGGAGTTCAAAGGAGCAATCCCGCCAGGACCAGCCGGATAACGGCGGATATCACCGTTACCCACGGCGCTATAAAATCGGTAAAAATAACCCCGGAAAAAGTAGCGTTGAATATCGGTCATACTCAAACGTTCAGCGCAACAGCCTTCGATGCCTACGGAAATACTATTCCGGAAGCAGCGTTCACCTGGAGCGCCGGTGGTACCGGCACGATTACCCGCGGCGGTAGCCTGACCGCCGGCACGGCCGCCGGCACTTATCAGGAAGGCGTGGCCGCTATAGCGGAACTGGATAATACCTCCGTCCGCGGCACAGCCCTGGTAACGGTTAACCCTGACCCCCTGCATATCGCAAAACTCCCGTCTCTTGAGGTTGCCGCCGGGGAAACAAAGCAGCTGGAAGCTGTCGCTCTGGATAAATACGGCAACCGCATCAGCGATTTTGAGGCAACCTGGTCTGTAATTGATGGCCGGGCGGGTACCATTACGGCCGGAGGTTTATTTACCGCCACGAAAAAAGCGATTGTTTATGATAATGCCGTTAAAGTAGAGGTCAAGCAGAGAGATATAACGCGCCAGGCACAGGGAGCCATTGAAATAGTGCCGGCGGCGCTGGCGCAGATAGGTATAGCCCCGGCGGAAATTAAAATCAGCACCGGGGTGAGCCAGCAGGTAATCGCGGCGGCTGCCGATAAATACGGTAACCGGATCGGCGGCGTGCCATTCACGTGGAGTGTAGCTGTAACAGCCGGGACAATAACGGAAGATGGTCTGTTCGTCGCCGGAAATATGCATGGATACTATAAAGACGCTATTACCGTTCAAGCCGGGGCCGGGGATGTTACCGTCAGTGAGACTGCTGATGTCACGGTCGAACAGGACATCATCGTTTTTTATACCAATGCTGCTGATGATAATTACACCGGTTTTCATCTGTATGCCATGAACTTCGATGGCAGTGAACGCAGGCGCATCGCCGCATTACGGGGAGCCGTCTTAGATACGGCGGCGCCCTCTCCCGATGGCAGCAAGGTGCTCTATATTGATTATTTTGAAGAAACGGATAATTTATACGTGGTGAACGTGGACGGCAGTGGGCGGGCGCTCATCAAGTCCGGCTCTATCCGTCATCCGGCCTGGTCGCCGGACGGGACGAAGATTGCCTATGTATCGGAAGATAAAAACGGCACTAAGAAAATATGGGTAATGAATATTGACGGCACCAGTCCCGTATGCCTGACGAATGATGTGGGCGATAAAGATTTGCCTCGATGGTCGCCGGACGGGACGCAAATCGTCTATGTATCTGATGAAGACGGTTATCAAAATATATATGTGATGAATGCTGATGGCTCTCAACCGCGGCGGGTTACCGGGGATAATTACACCAACCTTTACCCTCAATTTTCACCGGATGGCAAAAAAATCCTCTTTATCTCGCTTAGGCCGGTTTCATTAGCCTTCGGGATTTTCACGGTTAACGCCGATGGCACGGATAAGCGAACGGTTATTTCATCGGACGATTTTAACTGCATGTACCCTTACTGGTCTCCGGATGGCAATAAGATAATTTTCTGGTCCAATAAGCCTAATGAAAACGGAGAGCTATACACCATTAACCGGGATGGCTCCGGTATGACCGGAATTACCGATAATTCGGCTGTAGAATATTCCCCGGTATGGTTAAGCCGGCAGGGAGTCTGGGTTGATGAATCCTCCATTGTTTTCCCGGAAGCTTTTGAGTAAATATCGTTGGCAATATCGGCAGGATACCTGTGCTAGAATTAAATAGAAGAGATACCGGAGAGTAAAATTGGCCAGTAATCTTATTAAAGCGCGGATAAAACGTTTGCCCCACAGCCCCGGTGTTTATATCATGCGGGACGCCGCCAAAAATATTCTGTATGTGGGCAAGGCTAAAGACCTGTATAACCGCGTCAGTTCGTACTTCCGGTCGGCGGATAAGCTGACGCCCAAAACGCAGATTCTGGTGGAGCAGGTAGCCGATATCGATTTTTTCATCGCGTCTTCAGAGCAGGAAGCTCTGATTATGGAGATGAACTTCATCAAGCAATACCATCCCCGGTTCAATGTCAGCCTGATGGATGATAAGACTTTCCCTTACCTTAAAGTGAGTATCAAAGAACCCTGGCCGCGTGTCTATTCCACGCGGCGCTTTGAACAGGACGGCGGCCGCTACTTCGGGCCTTTTTCCAGTGCGTCGTCGGTCAAGCAGACCTTACGTGTCCTGAAACGTATTTTCCCCCTGCGTTATTGTCACAAGGATATTACCGGTAAAGCCGCCAGGCCGTGTCTGGAATATCACCTCGGTCATTGTCTGGGCCCGTGCACCGGTAACGTTACCCCGGAAGCATACGGCGAGGTAATTAAAGAGGTTATTCTTTTCCTGGAAGGGAAACAGGAAAAGGTTATCCGTGAACTGCAGGCCAGGATGAACCGGGCGTCCGGGGCGATGGATTTTGAAAATGCCGCTAAAATCCGCGACCAGATACAGGCGATGCATGAGGTAATCGAGGGAGAGAAAGAGGCCTCCATTATCCGTGGTGAGGAGGATGTCATCGCTTTCGTGCAGGAAGGCGACCAGGCGTATGTGCAGGTATTGTTTATTCGCGGCAATAAACTTACCGGACGGGAAAGCTTTATGATGAAAGGCACCCGCGAAGAAACGCCCGGCAAAATCATAACCGGCTTTATCGCGCAGTATTATTCTTCCTGCCCGCAGTTGCCGCCGCTGCTGCTGCTGCAATATCCGGCGGAGGACGGGCCGGCGCTAAAAGAATGGCTCAAAGAAAAGCGCGGCGCCGCCGTCGCTATCCAGGTGCCCAGACGCGGCCTGAAAAAACAATTAGTAGACATGGCCGCGGAAAATGCCCGGCAGGGTTTTGACCAGCTGAAAATAAAGGAGCTGGCTACCGCCAAATCCCTGGATAAAGCCTTAGCTGAACTTCAGGAAGAACTAAAGCTGCCGGAACTCCCGCAGCGTATGGAAGCCTATGATATTTCCAACATCCAGGGAACTTCCGCCGTCGGCAGCATGGTCGTCTTTGAAAACGGCCAGCCCAAACCCGCCCATTACCGGCGCTTTAGAATCAAGACGGTAGCAGGCGCTAATGACTACGCGATGCTGCAGGAAGTCCTCCGGCGCCGTTTCCGCCGTGCCGCCAGCCGGGATGATGATGCCGTAAAGGATGCCTGGCAAATCAGGCCAGACCTGGTACTCATTGATGGCGGCAAGGGGCAGCTTAACGCCGCTTTAGAGGTCTTTAAAAACAGCGCGGAGGAAATACCTTTTATTGGTCTGGCCAAGGAAAATGAAGAGATTTTCCTGCCCCGGAAAAAGAACCCGGTGGTCTTGCCTCGGTCTTCACCCGGGCTGCAGCTTTTACAGCGGCTCCGTGACGAGGCACACCGCTTTGCCGTGAGCTATCATACCAATATTCGCCGGAAAAGAGCGTTTAAGTCCGTCTTGGATAACGTGCCCGGCATCGGGCCCCGGCGCAAGCAGGCTTTACTCCGGCGGTTCGGCACGGTGCAGGGCATCCGGGACGCTTCTGCCGAAGAAATCATGGCCGCCGCCGGCATGACTATCAATGAGGCGAATAAGGTTAAGGAGTTCCTCTAATCATGAAAACAGCCATACAAATAGATTTTGACGGCACGGTAACGGAAGAAGACGTCAGCTTTTTGCTGCTAGACACCTACGTGGGACCGGCCTGGCGGGAATACCTTAAGGAGTATTCCTCCGGCAAAATATCCGTGGGCGCTTTTAACAAAAAGGTCTTCGGCATGATGAAAGCGGATAGAAAAACCATGACCGGCCTCGTGCTGACCTCCCCCCGCGTGAAAATCCGCCCCGGCTTTAAGGAACTGATTGATTATTGTAAAAGAAAAGGCTTCAAAATAGTCATCGTCAGCAACGGCCTCGAGTTTTATATCGAAGCGATATTAAAGAGTCAGGAGATTGACGGTATGGAAATCCACGCCGCGGAGAACGTCTTTTACCCCGGCGGTATGAACGTCAGATATATCGGCCCTGACGGCTCTGAAGTGGACGCCGGTTTTAAAGAGGTGTATACGGCTGATTTATGCCGCCGGGGCTATCGGGTTATCTACTTGGGTAATGGCGCGTCGGATATTCACCCGGCGCGGCTGGCGCGGCACGTCTTTGCCTGCGATGATTTACTGAAGAAGTGCCGGGAAGAAGAACTAAAGCATTTTGCCTTTCAAGACTTCTTTGACGTTATCAAAGAGCTGGGTAATCTAAACCTCTAGCGTTATCCCCACCGGGCAATGGTCGGAGCCCGTCACCTCCGGCAGGATAAAAGCGTCTTTGACGTTAGGCAGCAGGTTTTCACT
>DAOUGB010000091.1:0-60586 GCA_034429595.1 Dehalococcoidales bacterium | reverse complement strand
ACCGTGATAACGTCCGCGCCATCAAGATCAACCACTTTCTTGAGGCAGGAACGCACCGCTTTGCCATCGACAATGACGGTACAGGCACCGCACTGCCCTTTGCGGTCGCACGATTGTTTGGTGCCGGTAAGGTCCAGCTGCTCACGCAACAGGTCGATAAGCACCAGGTCCGGCCCGGCTTCCACTTTCCTTTTTATGCCGTTGACTGTCAGGGTTACATTTTTCATCTAGTTACCCCCCTTTCAAATTAATGCTCTGTTGAAAAATCAACCCGCAATATACAATTTGTACTAATATATATAATACATTTTTTTCATAAAAATAGCATCTATCAATTCATTTGTCAACAAAGTTCTTTTAAGGAAAAATCAGCTTTTTTCAGCTTGATAACGCGCGATGCCGCGGTGGAGCAGCTCGATAAGGCCCCGGGCCTTCTTTAAAAATTCTTCCCCGGTGCTCCCCAGCACGCCGGAAAAATCTTTCTCCGTCAGGGCTTCCGCCGCCTGCAGGGATCTGCCTTTCAACAGGCCGCACATTATCTCCACAGCCACATTGGCGGTGGGGTCGCAGGTGCACAGGTACTTGGTATCATCAATGACGCCATTGCGGACGCTGATATAGATATGCATATAAGCGTGGCTGACATGCGAGCAGATACGTATCTTCTCACCGACGGAATCAATGAAAATCGAGGGGTTCGCCATCTCCCCCGTATGCAGGAAACCCGTGCGGCACAGATGGCGGTAATATTTAACTACCAGTTCGTCCATGAAATCCTCAAATCAAAGTTTTATTAAATATAGCTGCGTTCCCGGAAGACGGTATGCAGGGTATCCAGGAAAACGCGGCATTCTTCCAGAGTATTATAGAAATACAATGAGGCGCGATAGGTCATCCGGTGCTCCGAAGGCAGCTTAGGGCGCATCCACCCCTGCCCTAACATATAATTAAAATAGGAATGGACGCAGAAGACGCCATCGCGTATCATGATATTGCTCATATCGCTTAATTCTTCCGCGATACCTACGGCGTTAGGGCGTTTTACCTCGAAGGTCAATATGCCGGCCCGGCGGCCGGCATCGGCCGGGCCGATAATCCGGAACCAGCCCGTGTCACCGTATTGCTTGAGGAGCTCTCTAGTCAGGAAATCATTCAATAAATTCATCTGGCCGCTGATTTTTTCCAGGCCGATATGCTGCAAATAGGCCACGGCGACCCCGGCGCCAATCTGCCCGGCGTAGTTCTGGATGCCTACCTCAAAGCGTTCCGGCGGCTCTAAAAGCGCATAGGTATCATAAGTGGTATCCCCCACCGTGCCGCCGCCCAGTATCGCGGGGGTCAGCGTATCCGGCGCATCGTCTTCTTCATGGATGGCCTGGCCCAGGTATTCCTGTTTGCCGTACAGGATGCCCACGCCCCGCGGGCCGCACATCTTGTGTATGGAAAAGGCCAGGAAATCCACATCCAGCGCCTGGACGTCTATTTTCCGGTGGGATACCGTCTGGGCGGCATCCAGCAGCACTTTGGCCCCGTGAGCATGCGCCAGCTTGATAATTTCCGCGGCGGGTATGGTATAGCCGGTGGAATTGGAGGTATAAGCCAGGCTGACCAGGGCCACCCGGCTGTTTTTTAGTTTTTGTTTGAAATCATCCAGGTCAAAAGCGCCGTCTTCGCCCGACGCGACATGCTCAACTTTAATCAAGCCCTTTTTCTGGAGACGGAGCCAGGGAAGGAGATTGGAATTATGCTCTTTATCCGTCAGGAGCACCGCATCGCCCGGCTTGAACCTGAAGCCGAGGGCGACGATATTGATGGCGAGGCTGGCGTTCTGGGTAAAAACAATCTCCCTTTCCGACCGGGCATTGATAAACTCTTTGATGACGGTGCGCGGGCCTTTGATATCTCTTTCCGGGGTGCCCTCAATGAGGTCGTTGACCTGCGCGGCAAACCAGTGACGGCTCCGGGCGCCGGCGCAGCCGGGATACTCGGCGTAGTATTTGACGATAGATTCGATTACCGGCCGCGGGACGAGGGTGGTGCAGGCGCTATCAAAGTAAACCGGAGGTTTACCGTTCCGCCGGACTTCCAGCGATGGAAAATCTTGCCTGACTTTATTTACCCAGCTTGCGGTCTCCAATACTCTCTCCGGCGGGCGCAACCATAAATACCGATATAATAAATAAACCAGCGGCTTAACTGAAGCTTTATTTTTTCAATACTTCATACATGTGCGCGATGCTTTCATGCCGCATCGACTTCATGGGGTCGCCGGGCATTAAAGGGAACCTGCCGGCGAAAGTAACTTTCTCCTTTACTTCCTGCAGGCTCCACCCTTTAGCGACGGCCGCTTTGAGCTCATCGGTGCAGTATTTGACGCTATCGTACATGGTCTGGATATCAGCTTTAGCGCAAACAGGGCCGTGCCCGGGCACGACGATATCGACATCCAGCGTCTGCAGTTTCTTTAAAGATTCCAGCCACGCATCAGGCACCGCGCTTATCATGATGGGTGAACCCTGGATAACGTTATCCGAGACGAAAACGACCCGTTCTTCCGGCACAAAAACCGCCGTCTCGGAAGGGGTATGGCCCGGCACGGAGAGCAGATGAAAAGTGTGCTTGCCCAGGTAAAGCGTCATTTCCTGCGTGAAGGTAATATCCGGCAGGCGGTAATGGAACTCTTTATCCAGCGGCAGGGCATCCGGCGCCATCCACTTCATCTGGCCTTCAAGGGCTTCTTTGACGTTGTGCTTGATAGCCTCGCGGGTGCCTTCATGCGCCACCAGCGTTCCACCCAGCCAGCAGTTCCCGGCCACATGGTCGTTATGGGGCTCGTTATCAATGACATAGCGAATTTCCCCGAGTTTTTCCGCTTCTTCCCGCCATTTTTTAGCTTCCGACGGCACCATGGGCGTATCAATCATGACGACGCCTTCCCCGGTCACCACAAAGCTGCAGTTACACCCCCGGAAATTTGTTCCCACGTAGACGTTATCCGTTAGCTTTTGCATATTTCACCCTTTCCTTTCACCGAATTGAAACCATTCAGCGTATATAAGAATTATTAATTGTATAGTATAACAAAATTGGCGGAGACATCCAATGCCAAATGCTTACGGGGGTTGCAAGGAGGTCGACCAAACAACCCCCGCCAAGCACCGGACCGGATAGTCTCTGTCTATCCTTTAATAAGCAGAATGTCCCCGCCATCGAGTTAACAATTATTGGATGCAGACACCCTTAATTCTCTGGCTAAAAGCCGGTTTAAAATCTTTATTCGGTCAGGTCAAGGGATATCAGTTTAAGCTGGGTATATTCTTCCAGCCCCAGGTTATGGTTTTCTTTACCGAAGCCGCTCTCCTTAAAGCCGCCCCAGGGCAATTCGTTGCCGATAATCATATGGTCGTTAATCCATACGGCGCCGGCATTGATGGCGTTGGCGAACCTGATGCCCTTGGGAGCGTTCTTCGTCCAGACGGAGGCGGAAAGCCCGAAGGCGTTATCGTTAGCCATATCAAGGACTTTATTTTCATCGGAGTACTTGATGATAACGGCTACCGGCCCGAAGATTTCCTCGCGGTAGATGGTCATCTCCGGGGTCACGCCGGTAAAGGCGGTGGGCACGACATAGTAGCCCTTGTTCATGGGCGGCTGGGTGGGACGCTGGCCGCCGAGGACCAGTTTCGCGCCTTCCTCGATACCGCTTTTCACCAATCGCTCGATATGGTCGCGGTGCTCGGCGCTGACCACCGGGCCCATCATCGTCTTCTCATCGGTGGGGTCGCCGACCACCCATTTGCTGGCCCCGTCAACATATCTTGCCACGAACTCGTCATGCAGTTTCTCATGGACGTAATATCTGCCCGGCGAAGCGCAAATCATGCCGCTGTTCATCTGGGTGCAGCGGGTAGCGCAGGCCACCGCCATATCCAGGTTGGCATCTTCCAGCACGATGAACGGGTTTTTGCCGCCGAGTTCCAGCCCGACGCGCTTGACGGTTTTGCTGGCCAGTTCCATGATGCGCTTGCCGGTCTCGCAGCTGCCGGTGAAAGAGACCATCGCCACATCCGGATGGGAGGCCAGAGCCTCGCCGACCGTGCCGCCCGGGCCGGTGACGATGTTGACCGTGCCGGCGGGAAGGCCGCATTTCGCCATGATTTCCGCGAATTTAAGCGAGGTAATAGAATCGATGCTCGGCGGCTTGATGACGCAGGTATTGCCGACGGCCAGAGCCTGCGCCATCTTGGTGATAAGCATGGCCAGGGGGCCGTTCCAGGGTATAATCAGGGCGCAGACGCCAACCGGCTCGCGTTTGAGCCAGAAAACGGTGCTGGCGCGGGAGGAGGGGATATATTCCCCCATTAAAGCCCGGGCAGCCTGGCCGGCCCATTCCAACTGCTTGGGGCCGCCCATCATCATCCCGATGGCCATTTTGCCCGGCGTGCCGTGGTCCATGGTGTCCAGTTTGGCCAGTTCCGGGATAGCCCCCCTCATGAGTTCGGCCATTTTGTTGAGAATAATGGTACGGTCATCCTGGCTCTTTTTAGACCATTCCGGGAAAGCTTTTTTGGCCGCGGCGACGGCTTTATCCACGTCCGCCTTATCGCCCAGCGGAAGCCGGGCAATCTCTTCTTCCGTGGCAGGATTGACAACCTTGTAGGTCTTGCCGGAGGCCGCTTCAACAAACTCCCCACCGATCCACATTTTATAGTTACTCATATAACCCCCTTCTTATGCACCATTTGTATTAAGATACTTAGTACAATATAATATAATATACATTTTGAAAAATATCAAGATAGTCGTAAACGATTATCTTAAAAAGGCCGAAATGATGTTACACCGCGCCGCTATCAAGACCCCGAACGGAATCTATCATGATATTTACTTGACAAGATTTCCATGTATTATTAATATTAATACAATCAGCACATAAAGCCAGGGAATCCCAATACAAAATAATAATGAAAGGATAAGCATGACTATCGAGAACAAGGTAATCAAAGAAGATAAATGGGTGTCCTCAACATGCGGTATCTGTTATGCCTGCTGCCCTATCAGGGTGCATGTCGTGAACGGCGTTCCGGTAAAGATTGAAGGCGACCCGCTGGCATCCACCAGTAAGGGCTCCGTTTGCGCCAAGGGCGTTGGCGCCTTGACTGTCGTCCACGACCCCAACCGCCTTAATAAACCGGTGAAACGCACCAACCCGGAAAAAGGCATCGGTATCGACCCCAAATGGCAGGAAATTTCCTGGGATGAAGCTCTGGATATCATCGCCAGCAAACTAAAAGCCATCTATGAAGAAGACGGGAGGCAATTCAAAGTCAACGTCATGCCCAGCCAGGCTTCTTACGGCAATCCTCACCTTTGGGCGTTTTCCAATGCCTTCGGCAGCCCCAACGAATCGGCCGGCGCCGGGGGCATGTTATGCGGCAACGCCGCGCACTTCGTGGCCGGGCTGACTCACGGCTCATGGTCGCACACCGCCGACCTCCAGTATTGCAACTACGTCATACACTTCGGGGCTTCCAAAGGGCATGCCGCCGGGCACAGCTCCAACCAGATGATGCGCAGCATGGCCGATGCCAGAGCGCGCGGCATGAAGCAGATTGTCATCGACCCGATATGCAATTTCCCCGGCGGTAAGGCCACCCGGTGGGTGCCCATCATTCCCGGGACGGATGCCGCGATGATATTATCCATGATCAACATCATGCTGAACGAGATGAAGGTCTGGGACGATTATTTCATCAAACACAAGACTAACGGGCCGTACCTCATCGGGCCGGACAAACATTACATCAGGGACCCCAAGACGAATAAGCCGCTGGTCTGGGACGCCGGTGAAGGCAAGGCCAAGACCTGGGACGACCCCACGGTCAAAGAATTTGCCATTGAAGGCACGTATGAAGTAAACGGCGTTAAAGGCGTGCCCGGATTCCAATTGATGCGGGAGCATGTCAAGCAATATACACCGGAAATGGCTTCTGAATTAACCTCGGTGCCGGTGGAAACCATCCGGACCATCACCAAAGAATTTGTCACCGAGGCCAGAATCGGCAGTACCATTAATATACAAGGTAAAACATATCCTTACCGGCCGGTAGCGGCGATAGGGTTCAGCGGGCTGAACAACCACCGCAACGCGTTCAACAGCGTTTGCGCGGTGCACATGCTGAATATGATGGTCGGCGCCATGGATGTACCCGGCGGCTGTGTCGGCTGGCCCACCCGGTGTTTCGGTTACAAAGATACGGGACGCCCGGAATTCGAGCCTCGCCCCGACCCGGAAACGGGGATGCTTCTGTCCGGGTGGTGGTGGGGAGAGACCGGGCGCGGTTTGCGGCTCCGCCATACCATGTGGCCCATTCCCATGCCTTCCACGCCGGAAGACTCTCTGGGATTGAGAAAACTGTATACGTGGGTAAATGATTCCCCGTTTTTCTTCTCATCAGACCATGAGGAAATCCAGAAGAAAATAGGCTTGAATTACCAGGCCAAGGCCTGGATGAACTTCGGGAACAACATGATTATGTCCGGCGGCAACCTGGAAAACATGTCCGATACGCTCAAGAAAATCCCGTTCTTCTTTTCCTTCGACCTTTATCTCACGGAAGTTACGGAGTTCTGCGATGTCGTTCTGCCGGATACCAGTTTCCTGGAATCCCTCTCCGCCAACGAAAACCTGCAGGTGGGCTTTAACGGCCCGGTAGGGATGAACGACTGGGCATACTACATACGGCAGCCGGTATGCGATATTCCGGGCGAGCGAAGGGCGTTCCCGCAAGTACTGCTGGACCTTGCCGAAAAAATCGGGCCAAAGTGCAAGAGAGATTATTTAAAATATCTCAATTTGTTCTGGTCGCTGGAAGGCAAGTACGAGCTGGATGTCGAGAAAACGTATACCTGGGAACAAATCAACGATAATATCTGCAAGAATTTCTTCGGCGAGGAGCACGGCCTGGCATGGTTCAAGGAAAACGGCGGCATGCGCTGGCCCAAGAAACCGGAAGAAGTCTACTGGCGCTATGAAATCGGCGCCAGGGCGCCGCTTTATTGGGAATTCGTCCTTTCAATGGGCGAGAAAGCCAAAGAAATCGCCGAGCCCCGCGGGATTCACATGCAGTGGGAGCAATTTACGGCGCTGCCCACGTTCTTTACCACCAAAGCTCATGAAGAGAAGAACCCGGAATATGACCTCTATACGCTGATTTACCGGGATACGCTCCACACCGGCAGTTCCACCCAGATGCATCCGGAACTGGATACGGTGTCTGAAATGAATCCTTACAGCAACTATATTAACATCAATGAGGATACGGCCAGGAAGAAGGGCCTGAAGAACGGACAGCTGGTATGGGTGGAAACTCCTTCCGGGAGGCGCATCAAGGGCAGGATTTCCCTGATTAAAGGCATCCATCCTCAAATGTTAGCGTTTGCGGGCATATCAGGGCACTGGTCAAAATACCTGACAATCGGCAGGGGGAAAGGCGTACATTTCAACGATTTGCTGGAAATCGATAAAGACCATGTCGACCCGGTAAGCTTGAGCGCCGATTCATGCTTGAAAGTTAAAATTTATCCTGCGAAGGAGGGAAAATAATGGCTAGATGGGGGATGGTTATCGATACGCACCGTTGCATCGGGTGCTTCTCTTGTATGATTGCTTGCCGCCAGGAACACTTTGTGCCGCGTGATATATTCTTTAACCGCGTGCTGATTACTGAAAAAGGTAAATATCCTACCGTGCAAAAAATAATCATTCCGGCGCAGTGCAACCACTGTAAAGAGGCGGTCTGTGTCAAGGTCTGCCCCACCGGCGCCACCACGCAGCGCGAGGACGGGCTCGTCCTGGTAGACGATAAAAAATGTGTCGGCTGCGGCTACTGTGTCGTTGCTTGCCCCTACCAGCAGCGCACCCGCTATGAGGACCCCAAATCACAATATTTCCCCGGCCAGGGCCTGACCCCGTACGAAAAACTGGGCAAGGAGCTTTACCCGTACAAACCGGGTACGGTGCTGAAATGCACTTTCTGCGTGGAGCGGCTCGATGCCGGTTTAAAGAAAGGATTGAAACCCGGGGTAGACCGTGAAGCTACTCCGGCCTGCGCCATTACCTGCCCCACTCAAACCAGGACTTTTGGTGACCTGGACGACCCCAATAGCGAGGTATCGCGGTTAATAGCCGAAAAGAAGGCGGTGCCGCTTCACCCTGACTTTGATACAGAACCATCTATTTACTACATCAGAGTCTAGTAACGCAACATATTGGCACGGGAATAAAATGAAAAGAAAGGGAAATATTACGGGGAGGTATTAGCTATATGCAACAGACAAAACCGTTTGAATATATGGTGAAATATACCCAGCAGAAAAGCTGGATAGACGGCCGGGGCAACTTTATTGCCTTCGCCTTCTTCCTGGGCGGTATCAGCGGCGGGCTTTTCATGGCGGCCGCTTACTTCGATAGCATCCTGGGCATGTTCATCGCCTGGCTGCTGGCCCTGGCAATGGGCATCTCCTACATAATACATCTGGGCCAGCCATTGCAATCCTGGCGGATGTTTATGAGACCGGGAACATCCTGGATATCCCGCGGCTTTATTTTCATCATGCTCTTTATCGGCCTGACGCTGATTACCCTTATCCTGTCCCAGTGGGTACCTTCTGCCACAGCCGCTATCACCACCTTTAAAATCCTGGCGGGGATATTCGCTTTCGCGCAATCAATCTATACCGGCTTTGCCGTCAGCTATGTCAGCGCCATCAAGCTTTGGAATTCCGCGATATTGCCTATCCTCTTCGTAGTCTGCGGTTTTTCCGGCGGCATGGCTATCATGATGGGTATCAGCCTGAACGGCAGCGAAGCTCTGCTCAACGATATCGAAAACATCACACGGATTACCTTGATAGGGTTTGCCATCATCCTGATTGTCTATCTGTGGAATGCCACTTACAGCAGCGCCGCCGCCAAGGCCTCGGTGGCCAGGCTGGTCAGTGGTGATATCGCCGCCATTTTCTGGATCGGGGTAATCATTCTCGGCGTCATTATACCTATCGGGGTATCTATCGGCACGTATTATGCCGGAGAAGCATCTTCCGGATTGCTGATAACCGCTGTGGTGGCTGAAGTTATCGGCGGGTTGTCCTTGAGATACGTAATACTCAAAGGCGGCACCTACGTACCGCTTACCAGCGGAGAATAACGGTAAGAAAATGGTCAGGGGAGGTTCCCCTACCCTAAAGAATCCGGCCTGCAGGTTTGGCCGGTGCTAAAAACAAAAGATGCGGCTTTAGTGAAAGCTAGCGCCGCATCTTTTTATTGGTGCAGTTTATTTGTTTAAATGACCCCTCTCAACCTGGGGTCCAGAGCATCCCTCAAGCCGTCACCCACCATGTTAAAGGCAAAGACAACCAGCATAATGGCAATGCCGGGCGCGAAGGATAACACCGGGTTGGTGTTTAAATACTTGTAGCCATCGTTAACCATAGCGCCCCAGGCCGCCCCCGGCGGCTGAATGCCGATACCGAGAAAGCTAAGCCCGGCCTCCGCCATGATAATACTGCCAAGCTGGAGGGTTATCAGCACGATTACCGGCGGCAGGGCATTGGGCAGGATATGGCCTAAGGTGATACGCAAGCTACTGGAGCCCATGGAACGTTCCGCCATAATATAATCATTTTCCTTGATGCTTAAGACCAGCCCGTTCATAACCCTGGCATTGCCAGGTATCGAGGCAATGCTTAAGGCTATAATAACGTTTTGTATCCCGCCCCCGAGTATCGACGCCAGGAGAAGGGCCAATATCAGCATAGGGAAGGACATCATGGCATCCATTACCCTAAGTATCACCGAGCCGAGTATCCCGCCGAAGAAACCGGCAATCATCCCCAGAGCAAATCCGATAACCGCTCCGGCGAATACCGTAATGAACCCTACTTCCAATACGGTGCGGCTGCCATAAATAAGGCGGCTTAAGGTATCCCGGCCTTGAATATCCGTGCCGAGCCAGTAGGTGCTGTTAGGCTGCAGTAATGAATCTGAAAAGACGCCGACATACGGGTCGTGAGGAGCCAGCCACGGCGCGAAAACGGCGGCAATTACCAGCAAAGCAAAAACCACCAAACCGAAAATAACGATCTTGCGCTGGAGGAATACCCTCCAGAAACGCTGCCATTCACTTATAGGTTTCCGGTCTGCCAGGATATCTTTATCGTCAGTAATATTATCGGCCATGATTCAATGTCTCCTAATTGTAACGTATCCTGGGGTCCAGCCAGACGTAGGAAATTTCAACGATCAGATTGGTGATAACGATAATCATTCCGATCACCAGGGTCCCTGACTGTATGACCACGTAGTCCTGGGCAAAGAGGCTGGTAACCAGCAACCTGCCGACACCGGGGATGGCAAAGATAGTCTCGATAATCACCGAACCGGCAAAAATCATACCGACACCCATACCCATTACGGTAACGATGGGTATCAAGCCGTTCTTCAGCGCATGTTTCATGACGACGGTACGTTCTCTCAATCCCTTAGACCAGGCGGTGCGAATATAGTCCTGGCGGGTGACTTCCAGCATGGCCGACCGTGTCAAGCGCGCCGTGGATGATAGACCTCCAATAGCCATGCAAAAAACCGGCATAATAATCTGTTTGGTGTTGAGCCAGAAATTTTCAAAGGGAGAGGTATAACCGGCGATGGGAAGCCAGTGTAAATTGAGGCCGAAAAAATAGATTAATAACAGCGCCAGCCAGAAAACCGGGATGCATACGCCGATATTGGCTAAAAAGGTAGAAACGGAATCAATCCAGGTGCCGCGCCGGATGGCCGCCATCAGTCCCATGAACACGCCGACAATGACATTGAGAACAAGCGCCAGCACACCCAGGTGCAATGTTTTGGGGAAGCGTTCCGCCATAAGGACACCCACGTTCTCGTGGTAGTATATCGAGGTACCAAGGTTACCGTGGAGAATATCCCACATCCAGTTCCCGTATTGCACCATGATGGGCTTGTCCAGCCCGTATTCAACACGGAGTTCCTCCAGTTGTTCTTGTGACATTGTGCCCCGGCTGGCCTGATTGCCCAAGAAAATAATCAGAGGGTCGCCGGGCAGCAGACGCACAGCAAAGAAAACGATTAGTGTGATGATGATAATGATAACCACCGCCATTAACAACCGGCGTATGATATAGGCTGTCATCTTAAAACCAAGCCTTCCTCATGGTAGATTTCCGGGCCAATTATAGCCCACCACTATCGCTCAAGAATACTCACATACCGTTTACCGCTGCGCGTAACGATGCGGTGTGTGTATGATGAGCTATCGAATTCGGTTGTACCGGGCGGTCCGCCGCCGGCCGGACGAACCGGCCGGCAATCGAACCACCCAGCCATTTATTTTTTTGACTAGTGCTTATCCAGCCATACGTTGGCCGCATACCGGCACCAGTACCAGTACCACTCGCCGGTATAGGTGGTGCGGACCCAGGGTTGTACCATAACCGCAGCCGGCGTATAGGTAAGCGGAATCACCAGAGCTTCATCCTCGAGATATTTAACCATTTTCTCGGTATAAGCCTTCAGGTCTTCCGTGGAACGCTTTGTCAGCGATTCATGAGCCATGTCCACGAATTCCTGCGGGCGGTAAAAGCTCTTGGGGTCAGAAAGGGGCTCGGGGCCAAACAGGCAGTGCATAGATACGAAGGGAGGCGGGTCAACACCCCAGCCGTAGAGCAGGAGGTCCGGCCAGCCGGAGGTATAGGCCATATCATAATACCGGCCCATATCGGCGATATCAACTTCAACCGTCATGCCGACGGCATCGAGCATTTGCTTGATAGCCGTGACCGTGTCTTCCGCGCCGATAGCGGCAGTTAGCTTGACCGTGAGCCCGTTAGGATAGCCGGCATCAGCAATGAGCTGCCGGGCTTTGTCCGGGTTATAAGGGCGTGTTTCTTTCTCAATATAACCCCAGGCACCTTCAGGGAACACCGAATTCATGGGCACGGAATAGCCGAAGCCGAGGGCTTTGGCGATGGCAGATTTATCGATAGCGTATTCAACAGCTTCCCGCAGTTTAAGGTTAGTGAACTTGGAATCTGTATCCATGTTATTGGGCAGAATGCCAACCGGGCCACCGTAGACAGAGGTTGCCTGCCTGATAAGACCGGCGGTTTCCAGTTCTTTCTGGAATTGCGGCGAAGCGCCCCACAAATCCGCCTCTCCCGCCTGCATCATGGCGGCAGCGATAGTGCTGTCCGGGACGATTTTAACCATGATGGAATCTAGATAAGGCTTGCCTGCCTGCCAGTAATTGGGGTTCTTGACGAATTCGAGATAATCGTCCCGCTTGTATTCTCCGACCATGAACGGGCCGGTGGCCACGCAGTGGCTGACACACCATTCTTCGCCGTTCTTTTCGTAGGCTTCTTTGGAGAACATGGGGTACCAGCCCCAGAAGCGGCCGACCAGGGCATTATACTCGGTCGCATTTAACCTGACGGTATAATCGTCTACCACTTCAATTGAAAGCAGTCTCTTAGAACCTTGCAGCCTGCCGGCATCTCTTCCCATCTGGTAGTTCCAGGCGACCACTTCAGCGTTGAAGTCTGAACCGTCTGTGAACTTGATGCCCTCTCTCAATTTAATGGTGATGCTTTTACCATCCGCGGATACGTCCCAGGACTCCGCCAGCCAGGGAACGAGGTCATGGTTGGCATCATAATCCAGTATTCTTTCCACCGCGGGCAGCATGGCAAGTTCATCGCCGACCCACATCTTGGGGAAGAAGCCTAGAACCTGGGGGCCGCTACCAGCAATTACTCTTAAGGTGCCGCCGTATAACGGCGTACCAGCGGCTGGTTCGGTCGTTGTAACAGCCGAAGTTGGCGCTTGCGCCGTGGTTTGTGCCGTTTCTTCATCACAACCGGCAAAAACCAGCCCGCTCAAAACGAGGATAGATAAAATAGCGAGAAGGACTTTTTTCACTATAGGATCGCCTCCTTTATTTATTGCTTATAGTCCACCCCTCTTGCTTAGTGTTTATCCACCCATTCATGTTCCGCATGTCTGGTAACCATCATTTCATACAGATAAGTGGTGTGTACCCACGGCTGTATCATGGTGGCGGATGGCGTGTAAGTGATGGGAATTACCATAGCCTGGTCTTTGATGTATTGTATCATCTGGGTGGTATAAGCTATTTTATCTTCTGTGGAGCGTATTTGCAGCGATTCATAAGCTAAATCTACGAACTCCTGCGGGCGGTACAGTCTGGCGGGGTTGGAAAGAGGCTCGGGGCCGAACTGGCAATGGACGGTGACATAGGTATCCGGGTCAACACCCCAGCCGTAGAGCAGGAGGTCCGGCCAGCCGGAGGTATAGGCCATATCATAATACCGGCCCATATCGGCAATATCAACTTCAACCGTCATGCCGACGGCATCAAGCATCTGCTTTAGCGCCGTGACCATGTCTTCCGAGCCGATAGCCGCCGTCAATTTAACGGTGAGCCCGTTAGGATAGCCGGCATCAGCGATGAGCTGCCGGGCTTTATCCGGGTCATAGGGGCGCTGTTCCGTGGGAATCCAGCCCCAGGTACCTTCAGGGAACACCGAAGTCATGGGCACGGAATAGCCGAAGCCGAGGGCTTTGGCGATGGCAGCTTTATCGATAGCGTATTCAACAGCTTCCCGCAGCCTCAAGTCCGTAAACTTTGATTCAGCATCCATATTATTGGGGATAATGCCGACCGGGCCGCCATATTTAGGATTAGCCTGGCGGACGAGACCGGCGGCTTCCAGTTCTTTCTGGTATTGCGGCGGCGTGAATCCCCAGAAATCCGCTTCTCCCGCCTGCATCATCGCCGAGGCAATGGTGTTATCCGGGATGATTTTAACAACGATAGAATCAAGATACGGTTTGCCAGGCTGCCAGTAATTGGGATTCTTTTCAAACACCAGCATGTCATCCCGCTTGTACTCTTTGACCATGAACGGGCCGGTGGCCACGCAGTTGGCGATGCACCAATCTTCGCCGTTCTTATCATAAGCTTCCTTGGAGAACATGGGATACCAGCCCCAGAAGCGGTCATAGAGCGGATTATAAGCGGTTGAATTCAGCACGAAGGTGTATTTATCAATGATATCAATCGAGGTCAGTTTCTCCGAGTTCTGCAGCCTGCCGGTATCTTTGCCAAGCTGATAGTTCCAGGCGGCTACTTCAGCGGTCAGTTCCGAGCCATCCGTGAACTTGATGCCTTCTCTCAATTTAATGGTGATGCTGGTGCCATCTTCAGATACCGTCCAGGTTTCCGCCAGCCAGGGAACGAGTTCCTGCCGGTCATTGTAATCCATGACTCTTTCCACGGCAGGCATCATGGCAATTTCATCGCCGACCCACATCTTGGGGAAATAGCCCAGGACGGTGGGGCCGCCGCCGGTGACCATGGTGAGGGTGCCGCCATACACGGGGGTGCCTTCCGGTTCACCGGTATCGGGGAGCGACATTGCGGCCGTTGTCTGGGCTGCTGAAGTCGTGGGTTGCGTCGTCGCAGCGGGTTGTGTCGTCGTGGGTTGCGTAGTTTCTTCGCTGGTACAGCCGGTTATAAGCATACCAGCGATAACAGCAACGATTACCGTTAAGAATACCAGTTTTTTTACCATGCTTCTCCTCCGTCTCCTATGAGTACTACCAGTTTATTCTATTTTTACGGACTGCCGTTGACTTACGCGCGCTATCATTAGCTTAAATTAGACAGGCAAATCACAGCACTTTCCGGTAATAAAAATTATTTATGATAAATCATACTGGCAATAACCAAAAAATTTTGAGTAAAAGCATTAGTTAAAAATATTTCCGCTCATTATAAATGTTCAATTTTTAGAATGTCAAATTTTTTCACGTTATTGATGATGCCAAAGCAGAGGAAAATACATATTATTAAAAGATTATTAATAAAAATAGACCTGCAATCCGGATTACGGGTTTATCTAACCGGTCTTTTTTACTAAGTTAAATAATACGCTTTTTAAGATATTCTTCCGTGACCAGCCCCGTAAACTGCTTTACCCGGTTCTCCTGCCGCCATCGTTTTTACCGTTTCCAGGCTTTACTGCCCTTTTTAATCCAGCGGCTACTTTACGCCCTGCCAAATTGCCGGGTTTGACCGGACATCATCATCACCGATTAACATACCGGCACAAATGATAATCGTAACGTAAAAGAAATAACACCACAGGCTGCGCCAGGCAAAAAACATGGGCAGCACCGCCAGGACAAGCCCGGCATAAGGATACCGCCGGGAATACCGAAAATACCAGGCAACCGCCCCGATAAAAACCAGACATTCCAGTACCGCGAAAGGCAGCGACGACTGGATATCAACAAAACCGCCGATAACGAGCGACACCAATCCCACCCCGAGCGGGAACATGGTATCCGTCATCGGGGAAACGACAGATTCCAGCCACAATTTGGGGTCCATGGCGATGAAATAAGCGTTAGCGGCCACGAATATCGCGGCGATGACCCCCAATGATATCCCGACCGCTTTCCGCCCCGATACCCGCCATAACAATATGAGGTAAAAGGGAAGGAAGAACCAGGCGGTCTGCTTGGAGGCAACCGCCAGCCCCATAAAGATGGTAGAAAGCCAGTTGTGCCGGCCAAGACTAATCCACGCGATAAGCAGGAAGGGGAATATCATCGTCCCGGTTTCACCGATGGCGATGATATTCCAGAGTTCCAGACTGATGGCCGCCAGGGCGATGAAAACAAGACGTTTTCTGCCGCGTATCTGCCATGCCGTGTAAATCAGACCGCCGAGGACAAAAATAAAATAGACGACCCGCATATCCGTCATGCCAGCCGCAATGAAAGGCGCCGGCAGCAGGAAAGAGCCGGACGGATAACATACCCGGGACTCAATTTCCGGGGGAGGCGTGGAGGGGTTTTGTACGGCCGCGTCCCAGACCTGCTTGAACTGTTCCTGTGCAGGATAGGGAAAAGCATCAGCAAACCGGCCTGTCCGTAAAGGGGTCACCCGGTCATAAGCGCCGTTAAATTTAGTAAAGGCTTCAACAATATTCGCATTGGCGTACGGGTTTTTGCCATCGAGGAGATTTTCCGTAGCCTGGTGGACCAGAGCGGTGCCGTCATTGTACTGAAAGCCGTGTTCCATTTGCTCCAGCGATTTGGCGAAGTTATTCGCGGCGCCGCTTTTAACATAGCCCGGGGCGAAAAATATCAGGATAAGCACTTCAGCGATTCCCGCGATGAGGACGCCGTAAAAAACAACGACCGCCCAGCGGGTCAGCCAGCCGCGCCGGCGTTCAATAAACGCATCCGTCCGGGGAGTGACGATAACGAACATGAGGAAAAACCACACCACCCAGATGAACATACCCGCCAGCCAATATGCCGGGGCGCGCGCCGAATACCCCACCCCGGAGATAGCCGAGGCAATCAACTGAACCACGACGGCGAAAAATAAAAGGGTTACTCTTGTGGGAACATCCCGGGGGAACAGGGTAAATAACCGCCGTTTGTTTATGGCAAGCGCCTGAACTTCTTGGCCGGCATTTTCTGGCATAATCGTCCTAAATTCTAAGGCTCAAAGGGAAATAATGCAAATACGTATAGAATGGCAAGGTATATCAAAAAGGACGCAACCGGAATGAGCGTAATAAGCAACCGCGAACAATACCTTAGTTATTATGCTTGATTTCGTGGTATCATATTTTGTATGTGGCATAAAAGATACCCGGATAAGCCGGTTATCTGCGGATAAGACATTTTTAGGGAGATAAATTCTCATGACCAAGTCATCAAAGATAATTTTAGCCATGGTACTGGTAATCGCCATCGCGCTGGCGTTCGGCGGCGGTTTCTTCGCGGGGCAGTACACCAGCCCATCCCCGGAAAACGGGCTGTCCATCGTGGAAGAGGCATGGAACCACCTCAAAACCGATTATGTGGAACCGTCCAAGCTGGCGTCAGAAAATATCACCCGCGGCGCCATCGAGGGTATCATCGCGGCGCTGGATGACCCGCACATGTCTTATATCAGCGCGAAGGACATGGATATCGTCAAGAGCAACTTCGAGGGGTCGTTCGAGGGTATCGGGGCGGTTGTAAGCATCCGTGAAGACAAGCTTACCATCGTCTCGCCCATCAAAGGCACACCGGCGGAGGCGGCGGGGATTAGAGCGGGCGATGTAATTTTAGAGATAAACGGCGAGTCCACCGAAGGCATGAGCGTGGATATCGCGGTTGGTAAAATACGCGGGGCGGCGGGGACGGTGGTATCGCTGCTGGTGCTGCACGAGGATGCCGCCGAGCCGGTAGTCATCGAGATAACGCGGGCAGTAGTCGAGATGGATAGTGTCTACTTCGAAATGCGCGGCGATATCGCTTTGATGACAATTTCCCAGTTCACGAACCGCACGGAAACCGAGCTTGAGAAAATCATGCCGAAGCTGGACGAGGAAAACGCCCGGGGCATTATCCTCGACCTCCGCGGCAATCCAGGCGGGATTTTGAATATCGTGATAGAAGTCGCCAGTCACTTTATCACCGATGGAGTCATCGTTTCCGTCAGAAGCAACCAGGGAGTCATCGAGACTTACAACGCTAAAGACAGGGACATTACCACCGACCTGCCGATGGTCGTGCTGGTGGATGAAGGCAGCGCCAGCGGCTCGGAGGTGCTTACCGGCGCTTTACAGGACCATCACCGGGCGTTCATCGCGGGCACGGTTACCTATGGCAAAGGCAGTGTTAACATCCTGCAGCCGCTAAGCGACGGTTCCGGGATTTATATTACGACTTCCCGCTGGCTCACGCCGGACGGGCACCTTATCGAAGGCCAAGGCATCCAGCCGGACGTGACGCTGGACATTACCGGGGAGGAAGAAATCCAGTGGGCGATAGATTACCTGCACGGGGAGTAAGGGAGTATTGATAAAAACCCCCTCTAGCTCTCCCCCGTATCAAGTACGGGGCAGGCTCTTTGCGAAAGGGGGAGGATGATTATACTACTACAAAATCCCTCTTAATCTCCCTTTTTCAAAGGGAGAGACGGGAAAGGGGGGGTTACGGATTCTTTCCCCGATTTGCATCGGGGCCAGAATGACAGAGGCCTCGGGCTATACTTCCGCTAACGTACTCTGATTCAATACTTTTGTTTAGATACCATTCCGTTGTAAAACGGAATCCAGTGATTACGGATTGGCTGGATAGCCTTTAAACTGCTCACAGTATGAACTTACTGGATACCGGCTTCCGCCGGTATGGTACTCTCTGGCTCTCCCCCCGTATCAAGTACGGGGCAGGCTCTTTGCGAAATGGGGAGGATGATTATACTACTACAAAATCCCTCTTAATCTCCCTTTTTCAAAGGGAGAGACGAGAAAAAGGGGATGAGTTCCCGCAGACGCGGGAATGACAACCGGGAAGAGGTATGATATGGCAGAGAATCTAACTTATAAGATTAACCAGGTGGAACTCTCCATCATCCAGGGGGACATCACGCTGCAGGCTACAGACGCCATCGTGAACGCCGCTAATTCAGGATTGATGGGGGGCGGCGGGGTGGACGGCGCCATCCACCGCGCGGGCGGGCCGGCCATATTGGAAGAGTGCAGGCAAATCGGGGCGCGGCAGGGGCGTTTGCCGACCGGCCAAGCGGTCATCACCACAGGCGGTAAGATGAAAGCCAGACACGTCATCCATACGGTGGGGCCGATATGGCACGGCGGCAGCCACCAGGAGCCGAATCTTTTAGCCAGCGCCTACCGGGAGAGCCTTAAGCTGGCGGCCGAGAACAATTTATCCAGCGTATCCTTTCCCTCCATTAGTACGGGAGTCTATAGCTACCCGGTGGATAAAGCGGCGCGCATCGCCCTTAAAGAGGTAGCGGATTTCCTGTCTAAACCGAGTTCGATTAAAGAGGTCTTCTTCGTGCTTTTTAACGCGGAGGCCTACAGCGCTTTTGCCGCCGCGCTAAAGGGGATAATGACGAAATAATAACTTACCCAAAATCCCTCTCTTATCTCCCTTTGGTTTTCACCCTCACCCTGTCTCCCTCTCCCATCAAGGGGGTGTTGTATCAAAAGTCATTCTGAGGAGTGAAACGACGAAGAATCCGTGCCTGGCAAAGTAGCTACGGATTCTGACCCCGATTTGTATCGGGGTCAGAATGACAATAGTATAGACATTTTTGATACAAGGCTCATCGAGGGAGAGGGTAAAAAGGAATAAAGAAGTAAGGGGAATATTATATTTGGGAGACGTCGATACCCTATGAAAGTTTTTTAAGAGGGGCTTTCCGCCCCTCTTTTTATTTTATTTGACACATCCCTTTTCCTCCTTCTATAATATCAGTATATTCTGATATTTCTGATTATTTATATTATTCCACAAGGAGATAACTATGGCTAAAGAAAAGGATAGTTGTTGTTCGCCACAGGGGTGCTGCAAAGTTGAGGCAGTCATCAGCGTGGATGAGCGGGGGCAGATGGTGCTGCCGAAAGACGTGAGGGACAAGGTGGGGATGCGCGCCGGGGACAAGCTGGCGGTGGTGAGCATGGACAAAAACGGCCAGACCTGCTGCCTTTCCTTAATCAAGGTGGAATCTTTAACGGACATGGTGAAAGACATGCTCGGGCCGGTGATGGAAGAAGTACTAAAAAAACAATAGATTGGAAGGTGTAAAAATGAAAGACACGGAAATCAGACAGTCGGTGAGGGAAGGTTACGGGAAAATCGCTAGAGAAAGCGGGGCATCATGTTGCGGGACTAACAGCCAAACATCATGTTGCGGCCCGAAAAATAAAGCGTCATGCTGCGGCAGCAACGGCCAGCAATCGGCGGCCGATATCAGCAGGAACCTCGGCTATTCCGATGAAGATATCAACAGCGTGCCGGACGGCGCCAATCTAGGGCTAGGCTGCGGCAATCCCCTCGCTTTAGCTTCCCTCAATGAAGGTGAAACCGTTCTGGATTTGGGCAGCGGGGCGGGGTTCGACTGTTTTCTGGCGGCCAACAAGGTGGGGAAGCGGGGCAAAGTAATCGGGGTGGACATGACGCCGGAGATGCTGGAAAGGGCCAGGGAAAACGCGCGCCAGAACCACTATACCAATGTGGAGTTCCGCATGGGCGAGATAGAGAACCTGCCGGTGGCGGATAACACCGTAGACGTCATCATTTCCAATTGCGTCATCAACCTTTCCGTGGATAAGGACAGGGTATTCAAGGAAGCCTACCGCGTGCTCAAACCGGGCGGCAGACTGATGGTATCAGACATTGTGCTGGAAAAAGCGCTGCCGGAAGTTGTAAGACAATCCATCACAGCCTACATCGGGTGCGTGGCCGGGGCAATGCTGGAGAGAGATTACCTGGGCGCGATAGAGAACGCCGGATTCCAGGACGTGCGGGTGGCCGACGAAATCAGCATCTCCACCGACTCCGTGGAAAACGACCCGATAGCCGCCTCGATTGCGGAAAGCTCCGGGCTTAACCGGGAGCAGATGATAGATTTGGCCAGCGCCATCAAGAGCGTTAAGGTATCCGCGGTGAAAAAATAGCTGGCAGTCCGTACAAATAAAGTAAGGGCGGGTTGGTTACCCGCCCTTTTTTTACTCCCACCTGAAGAAGCGGGCGGCCAGCCCAGCTGAAACCACCGTAATACCAGCTACAATCAAAGAAGCGTTGGTATGCCAGCCAAAGCCCAGCCACGGGTCCTGGAGCATATAAATCACCCAGTGCAGCGGCGTTATTTCCCCTATAAAGCGCATCGCTCCGGTCATTACTTCCGGCGGCGGTCCCGCCCCGCCGAGTATCATCATGATAAAAAACAGCAGCATACCCACACCCTGGGCGGAACGCGTGGAAGGCAAAACAGCGCCGAGGAATACCCCAAAGCAGCTAAAGCATACCGTACCCAGTATGAATGCTAATATCAGATAACCCACATAAACCGGCCAGTCCGGGTCGTAAACCACTTTGCCCATCATGGTGACGAGAATGCTGCCGGCAACGGCGATGATAAAGCTCACCAGCAACTGCGAACCGAGTACCGCCCAGATTGAGAAAGATGAAGCCCGGAAACGCCGCAGGACGCCGCGCTCACGGTAGCCGGCCAGGTGCACCGGCAGCGATACGGTGCCGATGGCCATCATGATAAGGCCGTAGTAAGACGGCATATAGTAATTCATCGCCCCCACGCCACGGTAAATATCAGGATTAGGCGTGTTGCCAAAGACTCCGCCCATCACAAAAAGAAAAATGATAGGTAGCGCGAGAGTAAAGACTACCGTAATGGGTTCCCGGATAAAGAGCTTTATTTCCACCCATGTCAGTTTAAATAATGAACGCATAATATCAGTTATTCTCCCGCGGAACGCCCTGTCAGCTTAAGGAAAACATCTTCAAGATTAGCTTGTTCCATGTGCAAATCATCGGGGACAATGCCGTGTTCCACCAGCGCCGCTGCCGTCAGCGCGAGGATTGGCCCGTTACCGGACACTTCTATCTTTTGCCCGTTTACCTGTACTCCGGTTACACCGGGAATATGCTTCAACCACGGGAGAGCGGTATCCGGCGAGGTGAAGATAACACGCACCTCGCCGCCATAACGATTGATAAGGCCCTGCGGCGTATCCCCGGCCACAATTTTACCTTTATCCACGACGACAAGGCGGTTGCAGAGGTTTTCCGCTTCGTCCATGAAATGGGTGACCAGTACTACCGTCGTGCCCTTTTCGCGTACGGCTTTGATTAAGTCCCAGGCCACGCGGCGGGCGGCGGGGTCGAGCCCGGTGGTCATTTCATCGAGGAACACCACTTTGGGATTATTAACCAGGGCCAGGGCGATAAAAAGCCGCTGCCGCTGCCCTCCGGAAAGACTGTGAAAACTAGCCTTGCCCTTTTCCGCCAGCCCCCATTGCTCCAGGAGGATACGCCAGTCAGCGGCATTAGCGGAGACGGAGGCAAACAGGTCCAGAGCTTCCCAAACTTTGATACGGTCAGGGAGGGCTGACTCCTGCAGTTGCGACCCGATACGCTGTCTTACCGCCTGCGCTTCACGCGCGGGGTCGAGGCCGAGCACTCTGATTTCACCTGAATCAAAACGTCTTAGAGACTGGAGGCATTCAACGGTAGTTGTCTTGCCCGCGCCGTTGGGCCCTAAAAAACCGAATATTTCACCTTCCTGTATCTCAAAGGAAATATCGTTTACGGCCGCTGTTTTACCGTAGGTCTTACGAAGATTTTTGACAGTGATAATTGGTTTCATTCGGGATAAATTATACCCGCTCGATAAACCACCTACAACAGGCAATCGGCCAGCTAATTTACTGGCCTAACGGATAGGTAAATGACCTATGAATTAAGGGCGGGTTGGTTACCCGCCCTTTTTGGTTTCGGGGGATAAAATCTCCTTCTTATCCCTTCCGTTCACTACGTTCAGGACAGGCTTTATGAAAGAGGGACGCCAATACCCCTGTTAAAGAGAGGCAATTACAGAATCCCCTTTATTTTCCCCACTATTTCCGCCAGCGGCACAATCTCCGGGGCTTTTTCCGTGCGTTTTTTGAACTCCACGCTGTCTTTCTCTAAAGTGCGGGGGCTGACGGTAACGCGGTAAGGAATACCGATTAAATCCGCATCATTGAACTTAACGCCGGGGGCGGCTTCCCTATCGTCAAAGAGGACTTCAATGCCGGCCGCGGTTAAATCCGTATAAAGCTTTTCCGCCGCCGCCGCCACGTTAGTGCCTTCCCGGTACAGCGGGCAGAGATACACCTGGTAAGGCGCGATAGCCGCCGGCCAGATAATCCCCTTATCGTCGTGGTTCTGCTCAACGGCGGCGGCCATGAGGCGGCTCAAGCCCATGCCGTAACAGCCCATGATAATGGGATGGGTGTCTCCTTTTTCATCGATAAAGTTGGCCTCGAATTTTTTACTGTAGACCGTGCCCAGCTTAAAGATATGCCCCACCTCGATGCCGCGCACGGACGAAAGCGTGCCGCCGCAATTGACGCATTTGTCCCCGACTTTGGCACTCGCGATATCCGCCACGATATCCGCCGGAAAATCGCGCGGGTAATTAACATTTTTCACGTGGGTATCCGGCTTGTTGCCGCCGGCCACGAAGTTGGAGCCGGTGGTCACGGAATCGTCGGCGATAACTTTAAGGCCCTTCAGCCCTACCGGGGAGGCAAAGCCCGGTACGATGCCCGCGGCGGCCACCTCCGCCTCGGTGGCGATACGGAGATCGGTGCAATGCAGCTGGTTCTTCAGTTTGATTTCGTTCACAGCGAGGTCGCCGCGGATGATGCCGAAAATGAAATCGCCATCCGCGATATAGAAGACCGCTTTCAGGGTTCGGGAAGGGGGCACTTTAAGAAAACCGGCGACCTCTTCAATGGACTTAAGGCCGGGAGTGGCTACTTCTGCAACGGGCAAAGGAGCGCCGCCATCGAACTTTTCCTTAACGCTGACGGCTTTTTCCAGATTGGCGGCGTAATTGCAGGCGGGACAACTAATGATTTCATCCTCGCCGGTGGCGGCAACGACCATAAACTCGCGGGAGTCCTTGCCGCCGATGGCGCCGCTGTCCGCATCCACAATCATGAACGTAAGGCCGCAGCGCGTGTAAATCGCCTTATAAGCCTGTACCATGCTTTCATAGCTGGCGTCCAACCCCTTGTCATCAATGTCAAAGCTGTAAGCGTCTTTCATGAGAAACTCGCGCACGCGGATCAGGCCGCCGCGGGAGCGCGGCTCGTCACGGAGCTTGACCTGTATCTGGTACATATTCAAAGGCAGGTCACGGTAGCTCCGGGCATAACGGGCGGCCAGGGAGGTAATCACTTCCTCGTGGGTGGGGCCTAAAACCAGCTGGCGGTCGCGCCGGTCATGGAGCTTGAAGAGCACTTCACTCATGCCCTTATCCCGCCCGCTCTGCTGCCAGATTTCCAGCGGCTGGAGCACCGGCATGCTCAACTCCTGCCCGCCGGCTTTATCCATCTCATCGCGGATGATGTTCTCGATTTTTTTCAGCACCCGCCAGCCGAGCGGTAGATAGGTGTAAACGCCCGCCACGAGCTGATTGATATAGCCGGCCCGGACAAGGTACTGATGGCTGATAGTATCCGCATCCGAGGGGACTTCCCTTAATGTTTTGCTTAACAGCTTAGAAATGCGCACGCGCGGCTCCTTTACGAGTTTAGAATCGGGCAGCCAGCCCGTCGATATTGTCTTGCAACTGGATTAAAATGGCTTCCTGGTCTTCCTTCATCTCCTTAAGTTTGTTATATAATTCAAAGTATTTGTCCGCTTCCGCCTGCGTAGAGGCGTTGTTGTAAAGATTTATAGCTGCATTGACCTCATTCGCCAGCAGGTTGCGGAATTCAACCCTTAAGTTATATTCTTTAATCCAATCGTTATTGGCCTTGAGGTCGGTGGGGCTGGAGAAAGACCAGCCGCGATAGTAATTAACATTCTGGCTGCGGGGAACGACCGTACCGGCGGTGGTCTCCAGCGCCAGTTTCTCGCCGTTGCCGACATCGGCCAGCACCCAGGCATGGTTAGACTGAAGAATATCCGTAACGGCCGCATCCGGGTTGCCAATGACGATGACCGAACTGATACCCTGCGCTTTGAGCATATTCCAGACTTCCGAGGACATATCGCCGCAGATAAACATATCGGTCTTGCTGTAGACATGGGTGGCGTGATAATTGGCGACGATTTTAGCGGCGATGTCCGCCAGGCTATCACCGGTAAATTCATACATGGCTTTGAGATCGGCTATCTGTTTTTCAAGGTCGGTTACCTGTGCCCGGGTGTCTCGTAAAGCACTATCAGCCGCGGCTTTTTCATTTTGCGCGGATTTAAGGTCATCCAACGCCTGGTTCAACCTGGCTACGATGCTATCATAGTCCGCCTGGGCAATGCCGCTGCCGCTACAGCCGGTTAAAGCGATGGTTAACAAAAGCGCTAACGCTACGAAGACCAATAAGACCTTCTTTTTCATATCAGGCTCCTTTTTACCGGGTATTTTATGGTTCGGCCATAAGAAAAACCAGGACATCCGCGCCGAACTCACGTTTCATTATAGCAGTATAGGGATTGGTTGAGTAGACGGGGATTATTTTTAGGTTGTGACATTTAAAATCCATCCCCCTAGCCCCCTTCCTTTACGAAAGGAAGGGGGAATTCGCCCAATCATATTTAAAAGCTCTGGCGTATCGGTGTATCCCTTTCCCGTCTCCCACTTTCGTAAAAGGGTTCACCCAGAAGGAGATAAGAGAAGGAGGGGCTGGGTCAAATATTACTAAATTTATAATCCCTCCACCTCTTTCATCAACGCCGTCAAAAAATCCTCTTCATTCACCACCGCCACCTTTTCCCCCTTTTTAAAGATAACACCCTTACCTTTGCCGCAGGCGATGCCCACATCCGCGTCTTTGGCCTCGCCGGGGCCGTTGACCTCGCAACCCATCACCGCCACTTTAACCGGCTTGCTGATATCCAAAAGCCTCTTTTCAGCTTCCAGCGCTAATTTTATCACTTTATCGGACTGCGTCCGACCGCACGTGGGGCAGCTAATGTAATTCAGCCCGCGTTCGCGCAAACCCAGGTTTTTTAAAATTTCATACCCCACGAAAACTTCCTGGTGGGGCGGGGCGGTCAAGGATACGCGAATGGTATCCCCGATACCCAGCCAGAGTAGTATCCCGATGCCTACAGAGCTCCGTACAATGCCCGCCCGGGGCGTGCCGGCCTCGGTGATACCTACATGCAACGGGTAGGGGACTTTATCCGCAATGGCGCGGTAGGCCTCGATGGTGGTAAGGACATCAGAGGCTTTGAGGGCAATTTTTATGAGGTCAAAACCGAGACTTTCCAGAAACCGTACCTGCTCCAGAGCGGTACCTACCATTCTCTCCACAATGCTTAATTTGGGATTATCCGTCTTAGGGAGACTCCCGGAATTCACCCCGATGCGGATGGGTACGGACCTTTCTTTAGCCGCTAAAACTACCTTCTTCACCCTATCCGGCCCGCCGATATTGCCGGGATTGATACGGAGCGCGTCCACGCCGGACTCCAGCGCTATCAAAGCCAGTTGGTAATCATTATGGATATCCGCTATCAGCGGGATTTTGATTTGCTGCTTGATATCCGCCAATGCCCTAGCGGCTTCCGCATCAGGAACAGCGGAGCGGATTATTTCGCACCCTAATTCTTCAAGCTCTTTAATCTGGCGCACCGTGGCTTTAACGTCGCGGGTATCGGTCTTGGTCATCGATTGTACTGTCACCGGGGCACCGCCGCCCACCTTTACTCCCCCGATATAAATGGCTTTGCTGATGCGGCGGGGGATATTTATCTTGTCCATCATCCTATACCTCCCGATATGGTCAATTACCTCCTACCCACCCAGCAGGCTGCCGCCGGTAACCCAGCGGACAATATCCTGATAGGTTAACACAATCATCAGGCCGATTAAGATAAAAAACCCCGCCGATTGTATTACGGTCTGAATCCGGGTAGAAATACGTTTGCCGCGCCGCACCCACTCTATAGCAATAAAGAGCAAATGGCTGCCATCAAGCGCCGGGAACGGAATGAGTTGAGTCACCGCCAAAGCAATGCTGATAACAGCAGCAAGCTCCAATACCGGGCTTATCCCGTATTGAGCAACTTCTCCGGCATACTGCACAACACCAATCGGCCCCGTAAGGGTGGCCGGAACAGCGCCGGTAATCATCCCGATTATCCCGTTCTTGTAAAGGATAAGCGTTTCCCAGACGGAACTGATTCCCTTCGGGATTGCCCGCCATAACGGCAGGCTTTCGCTGACAATGACCGGGTCTACTGTTTCAGATAGTACGCCGATAGCGCCCTGCCCTTCCGGGGGACGCGAGCGCGGCACGAGCGTTACTGTTTCCGTGGCGGCACCGGCATGTTCAACAGTAATATCAATTTCTGTATCGAGTTTTAACTGGATATAGCGGGAAAGGTCTCCGACGCTGTTAATCTCATTTCCATTCACCGTAAGGATAGTGTCGCCAACTTCAATACCGGACATTTCCGCCGGCGAGGCTGCGGCTACCTCTTTGACAACCACCGTGCCATCCACCACGTTATGCGGGACCATATAAGCGATAATCATCAGCAGGAAAGGCAACAGCAAATTCATCACAATGCCGCCGCTGATAACCAGGGCGCGGACGGCATGGCTGCGGGCGGCCAAAGCGCGAGGCACGGCGGGATCGACTTCTCCGGCGATTTTGTTAAAGCCGCCGAAAGGAATCCAGTTGATGGAATAAATCGTTTCCCCCCACTTTTTGCCCCAGATACGGGGCGGGAAACCGAGCCCGAACTCTTCCACATAGCAGTGCGTAGCCTTGGCGGCAATGAAATGTCCCAGTTCGTGCACCAGTACGAGCACGGACAGGACGACGATACCAACGACGATGGTCAACAACATTTAGCTTTCTCCCACAATCTCTAAAATCATTTTACGCGCCCACTTATCAGACGACTTAATATCGTCGATAGCCGGATTAGCTACATTATCGTGTTTTTCCAGGGCCTGCTCCACCAGGCGCGCGATATCCGCGAAGCCGATACGCTCCAAGAGGAAAAGATTGACGGCGACCTCATCGGCGGCGCAGAGGACGGCGGGGTAAGTGCCCCCTTTTTTACCGGCCTCGATAGCCAGACGCAGAGAGGGGAATTTCTTCATATCCGGCGGCTCGAAGTCCAAAGCGGAAAATTCATCCCAGTTTATATGAGGCAGGGACGGGTTAGCCAGCCGGTCCGGGTAAGTAAGGGCATACTGGATGGGCAAACGCATATCCGGCATGCCCAACTGGGCTTTGACCGAGCCATCCACGAACTCCACCATGGAGTGAACGATACTCCGGGGGTGGATAAGCACATAAACGTCTTCCACCGGCACGTTAAAAAGCCAGCGCGCCTCGATGATTTCCAATCCCTTATTCATCAGGGTAGCAGAATCTACCGTCACTTTTTTACCCATTTTCCAAGACGGATGCGCCAGCGCCTGTGCCACGGTAATGTCTTGCATTTGCGCCGGGGAATATTCCCGGAAAGGCCCGCCGGAGGCGGTAAGGATAATGCGGCGCGGGGGCTGTTTTTCCCCGGCCAGGCACTGCCAGATGGCGCTGTGCTCGCTGTCCACAGGCAGGATTGCAGCTTTATTTTCCCCGGCGGCGGCCATGACAAAAGAGCCAGCCGCCACGAGCGATTCTTTATTGGCGAGGGCAATATGCTTACCGGCTTTAGCGGCGGCCAGAACAGCGTTAAGGCCGGCGGCGCCGGAAACGGCGATAACAACGATGTCTACATCCGGATGACAAGCCATATCTTCCGGCGGGAGAAAGGCACAACCGAGCGTCCTGAAGCGCCGGAAGGTAGATTTTTCGCCGCCCGGGGGCATGATACAGTTAAAGTAAACCGGACGAAACTCAACAATCTGCTCCGCCAGCAGGTCCAGGTTATTACCGGCGGACAAGCCTACCACCTTAAAATTTTCCGGCAGAGAGCGGAGGATATCCAGCGTTTGCCGCCCGATCGAGCCGGTCGAGCCCAGCACGGCAATTCTCTTTACATTTATGCCCATATTACCTATATCTTACAACAAAAGCGGGGCTGAAGCTATGGGAAGCTGCATACAAAAAGAGGGGGCTTTTTCGCCCCCTCCATTTACTCCAAATTATCAGTTATTAAGCAATAATTTCCGATTTTCTGGTCTCGCCGCCGCGCAAGAATAGAATGGCGACGATATCGCCGGGTTTAATGCCCGCGAGGGCATGTTCCATATCCGCGGCGCCGGCGACAGGCTGCCGGTTAAGCTGGGTAATAATATCGCCCGTTTTAAGCCCCGCCTTTTCTCCCAGGAAACCCGGGGATACTTCCCCGATTATCGCGCCGGTAACCGCAACCGCACCCGTTGGCGGCGCTATTTTTTGCGCATCGGCGATTTTAAGGCCGAAGCGTACCCGTTTACCATTTCCGGACGACGGGCCTGCCGCCAGCAGTTCTTGAATCCTCTGGCGGTCGAAGCCGATAATAGCTTCCCCATCGATAACGATAACGGGGACGCCCATCTGCCCGGTCAGGTTAATCATTTCCTGCGCCGCCGCGCGGTCGCGGGAAACATCAATTTCCTGATATTTGACACCCATCTGGGTAAAAAAAGCCTTGGCTTGATGACAATAGCCGCAGGTCGGCGTAGTGTAAATCTTAACTTCCATAATTCACCCCCTGTTAAGACTCGCTTCCTTTGTCTATTTCTAATTCCGATAGCTTGGGCAGAGCCAGAGGATTAGCATTTTTTCTCAGAGGATTGAACACCGGGAAGGCATTAAGGAATTCCTTTTTCTCACCACAGTATTTACAGGTACCCATGCTGCTGGGGCCATTGGCGACATCAATAACCCAGAAGTGATGACATGTTTGGGCTTGATTATTTTTAACCTGGTCCTTATCTTGAACTCTTTCTTTCACTTTCTGTTTCATCACGCACCCCCTGTTGGCCGTTCAGATTTATTCTAATTTATCAAGATATGAATGTATGCGACTTTTATCCCATACTATGATAGACGAAAAATGTGAAGATTTTATGAAAAATAGGCTAAAGGGTTATTAGAAAAAAGAAGGTCAGCTAAAGAGGCAGGGATTTGACCGGGTTATCAGGCGTTTTTATCTTCAAAGACTATTTCAAAGGGGCAGGAAATGGCGCCATAAGGGCAGACCAACTCACATAACGCGCACCAGCCGCATTTATCGACACTGACAGCTTTGACCATGTTGTCTTCTAACACCAGGGCTCCGCAAGTGCAAACATTAACGCATAATCCGCAGCCCTGGCACTTTTCCTCGTCGATTATCGGCTTCTCCGGCATCTTTTTAACTCCTGTCCATTTTCATGTTAAAACTAAATCTGAACGGTGTATGCGACATTTCTCTCATCAATCTACACCGGCAATATCACGCAGAATCTGCTGGTCAGAAATAATGATGCGGTTGCGTTCGATGCGGATGGCGCCTTCACTTTCCAGGTTTTTGAGCGACCTTCCCACCATTTCACGGGCGGTGCCAATCATGGCGGCTATTTCCTGCTGTGTCAGGCGCGGTTTCTCGCCGTTACCCTGGCCGGTATACTCCAGCAATATCTTGGCAACCCGGCCGCTGACACGCCGGAAAGAAAAATCTTCGACCAGGGTAATAAGCTCTTCCACACGGCGTGAGAGCACATTAATGATATTCGCGGCAATCTGCGGGTATTCTTTGAGGATATTTTCCAGCTCTTTTTTCTTAATGCCGCTTAAAATAACCGCGCTCATGGCGCCGGCGCTGGCCAGGTTGACGCCGCCGCTGAATACCGGCACATCATTAATAGAATCGCCGGGGCGGATAATGCGGAATATCTGTTCTTTGCCGTCCGCGGAGGTTTTAAAGGCTTTTACCACACCTTCAACCACGAAGTAAAGGACATCCGCCGGTTCTCCCTCAAAGAAAATGATTTCTCCCCGCTCCGCCCGTTTTTCAAAGATATGTTTCCCCACCGAGGCAAGAACAGTATCGCTTAACCCGGAGAAATAAGGCACGGCTTTTAAAATTGAAAGCTGTATAGACATTTATCCCTGAAAGCAAAATAATTATAAGGATTATACCAGCTTACCAGGGAGATACGCAAAACATGAAGCCTGCGGAAGCTACGATAGTTTGTGAATATCTAATAATCCGGGGCTAATTCAGAGCGCGGAAATAATACCCAACGCCGGGTTCGGTGAGGATATAAGTCGGGGCTGAAGGCTCCGGCTCTATTTTCTGGCGCAGGTGCGATACGTAAATCCGCACGTAATCTATGTCATCGGCATATTCATAGCCCCAGACATGTTCCAGCACCTGTTTATGAGAAATAATGCGGTCAGCGTTCTCAACGAGCAACGCCAGCAGGCGGAACTCACGGGGCGTAAGCCTCAATCGTTCACCGTTGACAATGACTTTGTGTTCCGGCACATCAATAGTAAGATAATCATTAGAGAAAAAGGTTTTTTTCTTCACATTATCAGCAGCGGCGTTTTCAGAGCGCCGCATAACGGCTTTAATCCTTGCCAGCAGTTCACGGTTACCCACCGGCTTGGAAAGATATTCATCAGCTCCGCAATCAAGTCCGTGTACGATATCTTCTTCCGAGTTACGCTTGCCGGTGACCATGATTACCGGCACTTCACTAAACTCACGAATAAGGCGGCAGGTTTCACAACCGTCAATTTCCGGCATGATAATATCCAGCAAAACAAGGTCAGGCTTTTCTTTAACCATGATACGCAGTGCTTCACGCCCGTTATTAGCTTTCAGCGGCTTAAAGCCGTTGGCATTCAACAGCGTGGAGACCATCCTTACCTGTGTCAGGTCATCATCCACAATGAGTATCTTTTTAAGCATATATACACCCCTTAAAACACATACTCACATTTATTATCTGCCGTTTTTGACTGGAAAATTATGTCAAAAAAAAAACGGGATTTATCATCCCGTTTTTCGGCAGGTTATGAACAGTCGTCCCATCGGGCACTGATGTCATCGACAAGAGCAAGCAGACATTCGCCGTTTTTCAAGATATCTTTCAAACTTTCCCGCTGTTCTTCATTCATCTTTCCCATGACTTCATCAAGCATTAGTTCCGAATAACCGATGATGATGTTTAATGATGACCTGAAATCATGAATGATTTTATCCCGGTTAACGTTTGAGGCACGACTGTCTTTGCGATTTTCCTGCCGGATTGCCGGCACCCTTTTACCGTGGATTACATTTAGCTGGGTTTTAACGGTATTTTCATTTGCCATATGTGGCATTGTAGCACAATGATTTGCCATCAGTGCATCACAATAACATGTAAAATAATATCATTTTTGTCACAATTATTAACTCGCCAGTGTTAAGGCTGCACTTTATTATGTCATGGGTTTTTATGCAGCAAAAAAGCGGGAGCTCCGCAATTCAGACGGGAAAACAGATTAAAGCCAGCGGTTTAATACCGTTCTGAAGATTTGCAGATAGACCTGAAAAGATAAGCCGCAGCAACATCCTCGTGGCGGAAGAGGGGGTCATTTTGTGACCCACGTGTGGAGTTCTTTATTTTTCCATCCGCACACCATTTTTTGATGGTTGCCGGTGACACATTAAATATACGGGCGACATCATTAACCGTTAACATCAATAATCAAATTTCGTTCCTTACAGAGGGGGTTTTACCAGCACTCCGGCGGGATAATATGCGGCTTTAAAGAGTTGCCGAACCAGTGATTGAATACCGAGTCTTCCGGCGCGTCCGCGATTATCTTATATCTAACGATATCATAATACCCCTGGTATTCCGGCATTTCTTCACCATTTTCATCGAAGACCATGACCATATCATTTTCTACCCTGATAACCGTTTTTATCATGTTATCCCTCAAGAAACCGTACCTTTCAATTTAATATTAATCCGCCGGTATTAAATAGCCATAAAAGATACATTAAAATTTCATAAAATTTTTACCCACGGCGTAAAAGCGACACTTATTGTATTTAGCCAGTTGTTCTGCCTATAATAATTTCAGATAGAGACCGGGTAGAGGTTAAAGGAGTTTATGAGCCGACTCATTGAGAAAATAAAAAAGCAGGCACAAACCGCTCCCCCGCCAATGGGGTTCCGCACATCACGCCAGGTAGAAACGACGCCAAAGATTTTAATCATCGCCGGAGTGAAGATAGACGCCGCAGGGTCTGCGATTAAAAACATCGAGGGGGCGGATGCCATGCTGCTTTCCGGGAATAACACGCAATTATCCGTTAAAGCACTTGCCAAGTCAGCTAAAGCCTTGAAGGACATGCCCTGGGGAGTCTTGCTCGAAGACTGCGGAGATAAAACGGAAGCGCTGGAGGAAACCGGCTGCGATTTCGTGGTCTTGTCACCAACCTGCCCGGTGACGACCATGCCGCAGGATGAAAAAACCGGCAAAATCCTGCAGGTGGAATCATCCATGGACGACGGCCTGCTGCGGGCTGTCAACGACCTGCCGGCAGACGCCGTGCTGGCGGCCGATACTTTCGGCGAAGGCGGCGCGCTGGTATGGCACCACCTGATGATACTGCGCCACCTGGCGGCCATGGTGGTCAAACCGCTGATCGTCCCGGTGCCGGCTGCCATAACCGAAGCGGAACTTAAAGCGCTCTGGGACGCCGGCATAGAGGCAGTGCTGGTGCCGGTAGACATCTCCAAAGACGAGGACCTGAAAGCGCTGCACGAGGCCGCCGCCAGGCTGCCGTCGCGCTCCGCGTTAAAGCGGGGGAAAATGGATGTAATCCTGCCGCGCGCCGGAGGAGAAACAGCGCCGCCGCCGGATGAAGAGGAAGAAGAGGACGAATAGCTTCCCTGCTGCTATAATAATCCCATGCCTCATGACCACATCCGCGTTATAGCTATTTGCCTCTTTCAGCATGAAGATAAAATACTTGTTTGCGAGTATTTTGATTCAGTGAAAGGCACACCGTTTTATCGCCCGCTGGGAGGAGCAATCGAATTCGGTGAAACAACCGAGGCAGCCATTAAACGCGAAGTGCTGGAAGAAATCGGACAGGAAGTAACCGACTTAAAACTTCTTGAAGTCCTTGAAAACCTTTTTACCCACGAAGGCAAACCGGGGCATGAAATAGTTTATCTTTACGATGGATGCTTCAAAGACGCTAACGCCTACCGGCAAAAATCATTTACCGTTCGCGAAGATACCGGCGAGACTTTCACCGCGACATGGCGTAGCCTGGATTTCTTTAATGATTACCACCGTCTTGTACCGGAAACTTTAATAGCTTTATTGCAAAAAGACAGCTAAGGTTAATCTTTAAAGCTATCAGCCCAGCCTTCCTTGACCGTGCCCGCCCCGCACATAATCGCCATGACGATGTGAGGCTTGCGGTATTCCTTTAAGCCCAGGGGGCCGTGTTTCAAGCCGCGCGGGATGAAAAGCGCGCTGGTGGTACTAAAGTGTAGCGGCTGCCCGCCCACGTAAAACTCCATGTCCCCACCCAGGTCCTCCGGATTAGATGGGTCGCCGCCGATGTGCAGAACAATCTCATCGAAGTTTTTGTGCGCCATTTCCGGCATGCCGGCGCCCGCCCGGCTGGAAACAGGCATACCGAATGTCCAGCCGAATTCTATATAGTATTTAACGCCCGGAATCTGCACGCCGCTCATGTAGGTCATCGTGGGGGCGGTACGACCGGCGGTAAATTCCGCGCCCGCTTCCCGCATGGGACTCCGCACCGCATACTGCTCATAATCAAAGTCTTTCTTTTTCTGCGGCAATGCGTCCTTTTTCTTGCCGATGCCGCTGGTACCCCACGCCTCTCCGGCCTCCCCCGTGCCGAGCATCATCGCCATCTGCATATGGGGAAATTCAAATTTCCGCCAGATAACCGGGCCGTGCGGGGTGCCTTTGGGGATATATAAAAAGGTGGTGGTATTGAAAACAATCGGCTGGCCGCCGACATAGAACTCAATCTCGCCGCCGAGCACCTGCGGCCGCTTATAATCGCCGCCCCAGTGCATGACAATCTCATCGTAATCGTGAACGTGCTCATGGAGGCTGGGATTAGGCTCCGGGATACCGTAAATCCAGCCGGGCTCCATATAGTAGTTGCAGCCGGGGACCTGCTTGTTGCTCATTATCGTCATGGTCGGGCTCTGGCGGTTCTTTGTACCGCCGAAGGCTTCATAAATTGGTTTTCTGACCAGGTATTTTTCATAGTTGATTTCAGCCATAGCTTTATACTCCAATAAGTTATTTCTACTAATAATAGTCGTATGCGAGTAAAGTGTCAAAAACTACAGGCCGGTATAATTTTTTATTGTAAAATACTACCCGCATTGTCCGGTTTTAACCCGATGGAACATTATAATAACAGGACATGAAAAAATGCCTTTACATGATACTGGCAAGCACTTATAATGCGAAAGACGTTAGAAATAAATCAAACGTATCAACGCAAGGAGGCCACATGAAAAAATCAATAATATTCTGTCTACTCCTGGCAGTGATGGTGATTGTGATGTTGCCCGGCTGCACCACAGAGAATGAGACTCCCGATACGGAGTTAGCGGAGATGCTGGGATATATACCTTATTCTTTCCTTGAACAACATGATATCTTATACGGCAACCTGGGTCAGGCCAAAGAAATATACGGGGTAGAGGATGTTGATAGCATGGAGGCTTTCAATCAATTATCCACAGAGGCAAGAGATAAATTTATAGCGGCGTGGAACGAGATGGCGGGGACAGTTCCCACCTGGAACAATCAATCCGGGGACGGGCAAGGGGGCATAATTGAGCTGACCGGCATCGATGTATTTGCCTTCGACCGCACGATTACGATAAATAACATGCCGCCCCGGATTTCCTACATCACCCAGGGAGATTTCGACGAGGAATTGATTGCCGGTAAACTTACCGAACAAGGCTACACCAAGACCGATTACGGTTCTTACGCCTATTTTGCCAAAGGGGACGACTACAGAATCGAATTCACGAATCCTATCAGCAAGATAGTCCTGGCCGCCATGAACCGGGTGGCGGTGCTGGATAACATGCTGGTTATTTCGCCGGCGGCAGCGGATGTTACAGGTATCTTCGACACAATGGGGGAAGAAACTTCTTCTATTATGAATAATGAAATCTGTAAAGCCCTCGCTAAAAGCCTCGGTAATCCGCTTGCAGCAGCTTTTTCAACGCCGGACAGGCTGGTTTCCAGCGTGCCGGATGCGGAGCAAAGAAAAGTTTTTAATTTCACCATCCCCGCGGATTGGGGAACGCTTCAGGGGTATGAAATGGCGGCGCTGGGCTACCGCGCCGAGGGTGATGAGCGTTTCTTTGACATCGCGCTCTATTACAATGATAAACAAGCCGCCGAAGCGGACGGAGAAGAAATTATCAAAAGGATTAAAACCTACACAATCGGCGGTTTATTGCAAGGTTCTATAAGCCTGGATAAAGCAGCATTTACGGATTGGTGGCAGCCTGAAGACCCGGTGATAACAGCAACTGCAGGAGGTGCCATCTTGAAAATATCCTGCCGGTCTGTTTCAAAAAATGCCAGATTTATCCTCATGTTCATGGGCGGGAGCGCCATGCCGATGCGCGATTTGCTGTTCCTGGCGGTGGACCCGGAGCAATACGTAAAATGAAAACTCCCGAGGAATATCTAAATAAAATTACACAATGGGCAAAATCCCAAAATACAATTACCGCTCTGGCATTAGTAGGCTCTCACGCCAGAAAAGCGGCCAGGCCGGATTCTGATATTGATTTGCTTTTCCTGTGTGATGACAAATCGGTTCTTCTTAATGAACTATCATGGATAAACCGGTTCGGCAAAGTTGATAAATTATCCCGGGAGGAGTGGGGAACCGTCACATCTATCAGGATTTTTTTATAAAGACGGCAGGGAAATAGAATTCGGCATAGCACCGTTGAGCTGGGCTAATATTCCGGCCGACCCTGGAACACAACTCGTTGTTTCTGATGGGATGATCATCCTAAAAGATACCAACCATTTGCTGGAAAACCTGAAGAAAACTGCAAAATAAAAAAGGCGGGCATTTAACCCGCCTTAATTTATCTTAAATTGTTTCCTCTAGACCTTCTGCTGTATCTGGTAGCTCTTGCCTTCAGTGGGCAGAGACGGAGCGATAACCATTTCCGCGTTATGGAATTCCTGGATGGTTGCCGCGCCGCAGAACCCCATGGCTATGTGTAAAGCCCCTACCAGGTTCTCCGTGCCGTGAGTAAGCGATGTAGGCCCGAAGAGCAGCTTTTCCAGCGTGGTGGTCGTCCCCACTTTAATGCGTGTGCCGCGGGGCAACGCGGGGTGAGGATGGGACATGCCCCAGTGATAGCCGCGGCCGGGGGCGCCTTCGGTGGCGGCGAAAGGGGAACCTATCATGACGGCATCGGAGCCGGCGGCAAAGGCCTTGCAGACATCGCCGCCCTTCTTGAAGCCGCCGTCGGTAATTATCGGCACGTATTTGCCGGATTCACGCTGGTATTCGTCTCTGGCCGCCGCGCAATCGATGGTGGCGGTAATCTGCGGCACGCCTACACCGAGCACTTCACGGCTGGTGCAGGCGGCGCCGGGACCGACGCCTACCAGGACGCCGGCGATACCCGTCCGCATCAGTTCCAGACAGGCGTTATAGCTGACGCAGTTGCCGACGACGATCGGCATTTTCAGCTGTTCGGATAACTCGGATAAGATAAGCCCGCGGTAGCTTTTGGAAATATGGCGGGCGCTGGTGACGGTGGATTGAATGACCAGAATATCGCACCCGGCTTCTTTAACCACGGGCGCCAGGCGCTTGGTATTGGCGGGTATCAGGGAGATGGCGCAGGTCACGCCGCCCTTCTTGATGGCGGACACCCTATCGCCGACGAGGTTTTCCTTAATCGGTTCCTGGTAGACTTTCTGGAGCAGCGCGGTGACTTCAGCATCAGAGGCTTTAGCGATTTTTCCCAGGATTTCATCCGGGTTTTCATAGCGGGCCTGCACGCCGTCGAGGTTAAGGACGGCCAGCCCGCCGAGTTTCCCCATCCTTACCGCAAAGTTGACGTCAACGACGCCGTCCATGGCAGATGCAACGATGGGAACTTTGAACGTAAAATCGCCGATTTGGAAATCCGTGGTGGTCTGTTCAGGGTTGATGGTGACGTCCCCGGGCACGATGGCCACTTCATCGAAACCGTAGGACTGCCGGAGCTGTTTGAACCTTGGTGTTGCTTTTGCACTATTCATGTTAGTGCTTCTTATTATAACAAAATTTCAAAACATTTTGCAATAGTATCTTTTCAATCACTCCATTCATTTTTTTACAATTTATACGAGCAAAATGCGATATTTTTAAAATATTTTTAATAAATTATTTTTTCACCAATTTCCAAGTTGACATTTTCCCAAAGCGCCTATATAATGCTCAAACAAGAAAGGTGAAAATGCGATGATTTTCGTCTTTTTAATACTGGGGCTGCTATTTCTGGTATCCGGGGGTATCGGGCTTTTCTATACCAACACGCATCTCGTCGCCGGAGAAACGCTATTCTTTCTGGGTAATCTCACCTTCAGCACTTTTCTTATCTTCGGTGTGTTAATACTGATTTTCATGGCTTTTTTCAACGCAGAGTTCGACTAAAAGTATCTGCCGCCGTAATTTCAAATCCATTTCTTTTTACACAATTCTCCAACACCTTTTCAGCGCCGCCATTTTAGACCTATACCAGAAATTTGATACTTAACAAATAAGGGCATAACATTAGTATATGCAGCGCGGCGTTAATGCCACCGGGGAGGCAAAAAAGATGATTGTCGTTACCGGCGCTACCGGCCATATCGGCAACGTCCTGATACGCGAACTGCTGGCCCGCGGCCGGAAAGTGCGCGCCCTGGCCCTGCCGAAAGACGATTTAAAACCGCTTTCCGGACTCGATGTTGAAATAGTAAATGGGGATGTTACCGATAAAGCGAGTCTGGAGGCAGCTTTCCAAGGGGCCGACTGTGTTTTCCACCTGGCCGGGATTATCTCCATCATGCCCCGGATGAAACCCATCCTGGAAAAAGTGAACGTGGAAGGGGCGCATAATGTCGCCCTGGCCTGCCGCAGCACGGGGGTCCGCCGCCTGATTTATACCAGCTCCATCCACGCCATCGCCGAACCGCCCCACGGCACGCCCATCGACGAATCACAGCCGTTTAAACCGGAAAGCGTGGTGGGAGACTACGCCTGGAGCAAAGCGCGCGCCAGCCTGCTACTGCTGGAAGATGCGGCTAAAGGGGGGCTGGATATAGTTATCGGCTGCCCTACCGGCGTCATCGGGCCGTATGATTTTAACGTTTCCAACATCGGGCAGCTGATACTGGATTTTGCCAGCGGTTATCTGAAGTCGTATGTCGGCGGGGCGTATGATTTTGTGGATGTGCGGGACGTGGTCAACGGTCTGATACTGGCGGCGGAAAAGGGGGAGAGCGGGCGCCATTATATTTTCTCCGGCGACCAGGTACATATACCGGAGCTGATGCAGGAACTGGCCAAAGACACCGGCAAAGCGGCGCCGACCTACCGGATACCGGCCCTGCTGGCGCGCTCCGCCGGGGTGCTGGCCAGCGTCTATTACCGGCTGGTCAGGCGCAAACCGGTCTTCACCGCCTATTCCATCGATGTACTGGCGAGTAATTCCGTGGTGGATTCTTCCCGGGCACGCCGCGAGCTCGGTTTTACGAGTCGACCCTGGCAGGAATCGATAAAAGACCAGGTGGCATGGTTCCGGGAAGCAGGCATGATAAACCGGAGAAAAGAAAAAACTATCCCCTGACCACTTCTTAAATTTTCCCGGAAGCGCTGTCTTCCGGCGCTAAACCCAGATTCAAAGCTAGACACGCACAGGGGTATCAGCTTATAATATTCAGGTTGAGGACATGATAATAATGCCGGTTCTTTACGTTGTAGCCACTCCCATCGGCAACCTGGAAGATATATCGCTGCGGGCGCTCCGCGTGCTGCGCGAGGTGAAGCTTATCGCCGCGGAGGATACGCGTAAGACACGGCGGCTGCTAACGGCCTACGATATCAAGACACCCATGACCAGCTATTACGAACACAATAAGATGACCAAGCTCGATAGTATACTGGAACAGCTAAAACAGCATGACATCGCGCTGGTATCCGAAGCCGGGACGCCCGGCATTTCCGACCCCGGTTACGAATTGATTGCCGCAGCGGCCAGGCAAAACATACCGGTCGTACCGGTGCCCGGCCCGTCCGCCATCGTCACGGGGCTGGCGGTCTCCGGCCTGCCGACGGACTCGTTTAAGTTCATCGGGTTTTTACCGAACCGGTCATCCGCCCGCCGGCGCGCTCTGGAAGCTATCGCCGGGGAAACAAGCACTATCATCACACTGGAAGCGCCGCACCGCGTGACCGCCGCGCTGGAAGATATCATGGCGGTACTGGGCAACAGGCGCATCGCCGTGTGCCGAGAACTCACCAAACTGCACGAAGAAGTGTTCCGGGGCGCGGTGGCGGAGGCGCTAAAGCATTTCACCAACCCGCGCGGCGAGTTTACCTTAATCATCGAGGGCAAGGGAAAACAAGACCAGCCGCGGATGACAGACTTCGTGGAAGCACAGCTTCAAGAGCTGCACCTCCAGGGCGCCAGCGCTAAAGAAGCCGTAGCGGCGGTGGCGGGGGAAACGGGGCTGAAAAGGAAAGAGCTGTACCAGACATGGCTTAAATTAGGGGGAAAGGGATAAAATCAAAAATCAAATCTCAAATATCAAAAACACAAATCAAAGATAAAAAAATAGGTTCGGGCAAATCATGAATTATTTATTGAAGATATACATCAGATTTGATTTTTAAGATTTGAGATTGTTCAGGATTGAAATATTTTGAAAGTGGCCTTAATACGAATAAGTAATCTATATTGAGGAGCAAGCATATGAGACGTGGTTGTGTGTCTTTAGGTGAGTTAAAGTGCGATGGCTGCCAGAAACCGATACCCTATCCTGACCGCTACCTGGCGGTGGACGAAAAGAACGGCAAGGAAGACGACGAGGGCGATACCAAACGTTACTGCATCGAGTGCTGCCTGAAGAAGGGCTACGCCCACTATAAAGAAGAGAAAGGTGAAAAGATACTGACTTTCTTTTAGGGTCGGTAAAATCACCTGTATATGAGCGAGAGAATTTACATCGGGGTGGCCTGGACTTACGCCAACGGGTCGCTGCACCTGGGACACATCGCCGGGGCCAATCTGCCGGCGGACATCTTCGCCCGCTACCACCGCCTCAAGGGCAACGAGGTGCTGATGGTATCCGGCTCCGACCAGCACGGCACGCCGATAACCCTGAAAGCGGAACAGGAAGGCAAAACCCCCAGGGAAATCATCGAACACTACCAGCGGGAATTTATCGATTGCTGGAACAAACTCGGCATCTCCTTCGACCTTTATACCGGCACGGACACCGATAATCATGCCAGGGTATCCCAGGAGATTTTCCTGAAGCTGCTGGAGAAAGGCTATTTATTCAAGGACACGGTCGCCCAGATGTATTGTCCCAAGTGCCAGCGCTTTTTGGCCGACCGTTATGTGGAAGGCACCTGCCCCTTCTGTAAGACGCCCGGCGCCCGCGGCGACCAGTGCGACGCCTGCAGCAAGCCGCTCAACGCCACCGAACTGATAGAGCCTTACTGCAGGATATGCAAAACAACGCCCGAACTGAAAACCTCGGAGCATTTTTTCCTCAAATTAAGCGCTTTCCAGGAAAGGCTGGAAAAATGGGCGGAGCAACAGCAGCAGTGGCGGCCCAACGTTTACGGTTTTACCCAGCGTTACCTTAAGGAAGGCCTGCGTGACCGGGCGATAACCAGGGACATCGAATGGGGCATACCGGTACCGGTCGAGGGCTTTGAGAACAAACGACTTTATGTCTGGTTCGAGGCGGTCATCGGCTACCTTTCCGCCTCAAAGCAGTGGGCGGCGGCCCGCGGCGACAGCGATGAGTGGCAGCCCTTCTGGGAAGAAGGCATCAAGAGCTACTATTTCATCGGCAAAGACAATATCCCCTTCCATACGCTCATCTGGCCGGCGATGCTGATGGGCTATGAAGGGCTGGCCCTGCCCTATGACGTGCCCGCCAACGAGTTTTTGACTATCGAAGGGAAAAAGATTTCCACCAGCAAGAACTGGGCGGTCTGGGTGCCGGACTACCTTTCCCGCTACGACCCCGACCCGCTAAGATACATCCTGTCCATCAACATGCCGGAGACGAACGACTCCGATTTCTCCTGGCGCGAGTTCGTCCGGCGCAATAACGATGAACTGGTAGCCACCTGGGGCAACCTGGTTAACCGGGTACTGACTTTTACCTATAAAAATTACGATGGCAGCGTGCCGGAGGCCGGGACTCTGGAAGATGCCGATAAAAACATCATCGCCAGCGCGGACACCTGCCTGGAAAAAGTGGGTGAAGCTATTTCCAGATGCAATTTCAAGCAGGGTATCGTGGCGGCGATGGCGCTGGCGCAGCAGGCCAACCGCTACCTGGACGATAAAGCCCCCTGGAAGAAAATCAAAGAGGACAAACAGGCGGCGGCGACATCGCTCTACACCGCCATCAACGTAATCTCCCGGCTAAAAACGATATTTTCCCCCTACCTGCCGTTCAGTTCACAAAAAGCGCATGAATATCTGGGATTCGATGGCAGGATAGAAGACTACGGCTGGCAGCCGCAGGGCGTGCCGGCGGGGCAAAAGCTCAAGGAGCCCAAGCCCCTCTTTACCAAGCTAGATGAAAGCGTTATCGAAGAGGAGACCAAACGCATTGGAACTTAAGCAGATTTACGCGCCCGTCCAGGCAGACCTTGATAAAGTCAAGGAAGAGATTAGAACCGTCAGCAATATCGACTACCCGTGGCTCTCCGAGCAGCTCGCCTATGTCCTCAACGAGACCGGCAAGGGCTTGAGACCGGCGCTGACGCTGCTTTCCGGCAAGCTGTTCGAGTATAACTGGGGGAAAATTCTGCCGATGGCCGTTTCGGTCGAACTGATGCATACCTCCACGCTGGTGCATGATGACGCCATCGATAACGCTTTAACGCGCCGGGGACAGGCCACCATCAATAGCGTCTGGGGCGATGAAATAGCCATATTGATGGGCGATTTCCTTTTTGCCAAGGCCGGCGAGTACGTGGCGGACACGCAGACGCCGCGGGTGGTAAAACTCTTTTCCCAAACGCTGGGCATTATCTCCAGCGGGGAGATAGGCCAGTTCCGCGGGGCGTTTAACCTGGACCAGGAACGGGAAACCTACTTCCGGCGCATCTACCGTAAAACGGGGTCGCTCTTTTCTCTGTCCACGCAGTCCGGCGCCATATTAAGCAACGCTTCCGAAGAAGCGGTGGGAATAATGAAAGAATACGGCGATAATCTGGGCATCGCCTTCCAAATTGTCGACGATATCCTGGATTTTACCAGCACCGAAAAAGCGATGGGCAAACCGGTGGGGTCGGACCTGACGCAGGGCACGCTTACCCTGCCGGCGATGATGGTCATCGAGCGCAATCCGGAAGACAACCCGGTGACCAAGCTTTTTAAGACCAAAGATAAAAAGTACGTGGCTGACGCGATAGAGCAGGTAAGGAATTCCAATATCATCAAAGAGTGCTACAAGTTAGCCGGAGAATACATCGATAAGGCCTGCCAGAACCTCAAAACTATCAAGAAATCTGCCAGCCGTCAGGCATTCTTCGACCTTGCGGAGTTCGTGACGAAGCAGGGAACGTAAAGAGGACGGTTTCCGCTCCTTTTTCCCACATAGATTCCCGCCTGCGCGGGAATAACGTTTTTGTTAATGTCCCTCGAAGGTGGTGCCGTCCAGATAGGTTTCTTTTTTGGTTGTGGGCAGTTTTTCTTTAAAAAGGTCGACCGTGCGCGCCACGGCGGCCAGCCCTTCGCCGCGGTGCCCGGCCCCAATAGCCACCACGAGGTTAATGTCCCCCACCTTCAGGACGCCGGTACGGTGGTAAATCACCACGCTGTTCACGGGGAAAGAACGCTGCACTTCTTCCGCGATAGCGTTTAAACGTTCCGCGGACTTGCCGTCAACATCCCAGTATTCTACCGATTTTACTTTTTTACCGCGGGAGTTATCACGGATAAGCCCGACATAGGTAGCCACACAGCCGCTATCCGGGGTTCTGGCTTGATTAATAACAACTTCCGGCGCTATGGGTTTATCCGTAATTTGAATCATGTCAACCTCAAAAAAGCCCGCTATGGTTTAATTAACTCACCATGAGCGGGCTAAATGTACATTAAAACAGATGGACTAGTCTGAAGGCGCCGGGTTCTGCTTGGGCAGCAACTGGGGCACCGGCGGGGCCTTCTTGGGCGGCGATACTACTTCACCTTCAGCCACCGGCTTGACGGGCACCGGAATCTCGGTCTTCCTGACTCTTTTAGCCGGTTTGGACAGACCGATATCCCCGAAGAACTGCTCTAAATCCTTGCCTTCCAGTGTCTCGCGGGTAATCAACTCTTTGGCGAGCAGTTCCAGCTTTTTCCGGTTCTTCGTTAATATTTCACGGGCAAGCTGATGAGCCCCCTGAATGATGTTTTGTACTTCTTCATCTATCTGGCGGGCAACTTCTTCGCTGTAATCTCGCTGTTCGGAGATTTCACGGCCCAGAAAGACCATTTCTTCCTTATGCCCGAATGTCCTCGGCCCAAGCTTATCGCTCATGCCATAATCAGTTACCATCGCCCGTGCCAGTTTGGTCGCCCGCTCGATATCGCTCCTGGCGCCATCCGTAATCTCATTAAATACAATTTCTTCAGCGGCTCTGCCGCCAAGCGCGTAGGCAAGCATATCTTTCAGGTAAGAACGGCTGTGCAAATAGCGGTCTTCCGCCGGTAATTGCTTGGTATATCCGCCGGTCATACCCCTGGCCACGATGGATATTTTGTGTACGGGGTCGGCGTTGGGCAGCATCCGGCTTACGAGAGCATGCCCGGCTTCATGAAAGGCCGTTATTTCTTTTTCTTTATTGCTTATCTTGCGGCTCTTGCGTTCCGGGCCGGCGATTACCCTATCAATCGCCTCCTCCATCTCATGGTTAGTGATAACCTTTTTATTGCGCCGGGCCGCCAATATGGCGGACTCGTTGACCACGTTAGCGAGGTCAGCGCCGCTGAAACCTACGGTGCCTTTAGCGATAGACTCAAGGTCAACTTCTTTATCCAGCGGTTTGCCGTTGGTATGCACTTTAAGAATTGCCAGTCTGCCGACAATGTCCGGCAGGTCCAGCACTACCCGGCGGTCGAAGCGTCCGGGGCGCAGCAGCGCGGGGTCGAGAATATCCGGGCGGTTGGTGGCGGCGATAACGATAACGCTGGTATTGGTATCGAAGCCATCCATCTCCACCAGAATCTGGTTCAGCGTTTGCTCGCGCTCATCATGGGAGCCGCCGAGACCGGTGCCGCGCTGGCGGCCGACGGCATCTATTTCATCGATAAAGATGATACAAGGGTTATTGCGTTTTGCCTGGTCGAAAAGATCGCGCACGCGGGAAGCGCCCACGCCAACGAACATTTCCACAAACTCGGAGCCGCTGATAGAGAAGAAAGGCACATCCGCTTCACCGGCAACCGCGCGCGCCATGAGCGTTTTCCCGGTGCCGGGAGGGCCTACCAGAAGAACGCCCTTGGGAATGCGGGCGCCGAGGGCCTGGAATTTTTCTTTAGATTTAAGGAAATCAACAACTTCCTGCATATCCTGCTTGGCTTCTTCCGCCCCGGCCACATCCGCAAAGGTTACCGTGGTGCGGTTGGCGGGGAAAAGCCTGGCGCGGCTCCGCCCGAAGCTCATCGCCTGGTTATTGGCACCGCGCGCCTGCCGGAAAATCCAGAAGAATACGAATATCAATAAAATAAAAGGCAGAAAGTTAAGGAGCAAGCTGCCCCAGTTAATGCCGTTGGAACCTTTTACATCTACCGTAACACCAGTCAGGTCGAGGTCTGCAATATCCCAGAGGCTGGTATTAGTTTCCTTAAACGCCTGTATCTCCTTGCCGTCTACAGTGGTAACGAGCAGCATATCCCCATCAACTTCAATTTTCTGGATATCATGGTTCTGGGACATGGTGATAACCTGGCTTAAAGGCACTTCTTCAGGCTCGCTGGAGCCCGGCTGAAGCAGCGAAAACAGAACTACTGCCGCAATCAAGATTACAATATATATAATGCTGTTGCGCTTCCAGTTAGATTTCATATTAAACCCCGATTTCTTCGACTATACTAAATTATACCATAAAAAATATTAAGAAATGGTGAACTATCTAATATACTTTATTCCTAACTATATCTATTTTATCATTTCTTGCGAGCGGGCAACATACGGATAAGCATGAAATTTCCCGGGCTATCGTAGCGCCACGCTCGTTCTAACTTGACAAGTATAAACCCGCTATAGTAAATTTTTTATAGTATTGCGCAATAATAGCGCGGTTTTTCCAAATTTTCTTATCCGTTTACGATTTGTGCGCGCGTGTAAAAAGTCGATAGCGACTTAAGATAATCCACAAATTCTTGGAAGGAGAGTAACTGACATGGCTGTCCAAAAAGGCAAAAAAGTTGACGTCAAGCCAGACAAGAGCGTCTACAAGTCCCTGGCGCTTGGTGGACTGCTCGGTGGCGGCGGTGAGTGTACCGTCGATGTAAAAGACGGGAAAGCAGTCAGAATCAGACCGTTCCACTATGACGAAAAATACGATAAAAATTATCTGCGTCCGTGGAAAATAAAGAGGAACGGCGCAACGCTGGAGCCACTGATGAAAGCGCTGCCCGGCACTTTTTCCCTAGCGTATAAGAAAAGGGTGTTTTCCTCTAACCGGATTAAATATCCCCTGATTAGAGTGGACTTCGACCCGAATGGAGAACGCCATCCGGAAAACCGTGGCAAGAGCAAATACCGCCGAATTTCCTGGGACGAGGCCACGACTATCGTCGCTAATGAAATAAAACGGCAGCATAAATTATACGGCCCGCTTTCCATCCTGGTACAGGGCGACGGCCACGGCGAATGCAAGACGATTCACACTCCCCACGGCCACCAGGGCAGGCTCCTCGATATGATGGGCGGCTTTACCCAGCAGGTAAGAAATCCGGATAGCTGGGAAGGCTGGTACTGGGGATCCAAGCACGTCTGGGGGCAAGGCTTCCAGGGCATGATGTCCCCGGCGGCCAACCTTATCAAGGACATTTCCGAGAACTCCGAGATGTGTCTTTTCTGGGGCTGCGACCCGGAGACAACCCCCTGGGGTTTCACCGGGCAATATGCCACCAGAGTATGCTACTTCTGGACGCAGGCCGGCATCAAACAGGTCTACATCTGTCCTGAATTGAACTACGGCGCCGCCGTCCACGCGGATAAATGGATACCCGTCCTCCCCAATACAGACGCCGCTTTACAGCTGGCCATTATCTATATGTGGCTAAAAGAAGGAACCTGGAACAAAGAATACGTCAAGACCCACGCGGTGGGCATGGACTATATTGAAAACTATGTCCTGGGCAAAGAAGACGGCGTACCCAAGACACCGGAATGGGCTTCTAAAAAATGCGGCGTGCCGGAATGGACCATCAAAGCGCTAGCCCGCGAGTTCGCCAAGAAAGTAACCTCCATCATCCACTACTTCGGCGGCGGCATGTGCCGTGGTCCGTTCTCTCATGAGCCAGGCCGTCTGGAATGTATCCTGTTGGGCATGCAGGGTCTGGGCGCCCCCGGCGTCCACCAGTGCCAGATTACCTACTTCGGGATGCCGAGAGCGGAAGGCCTTAAGAGCATCCGCTTCTTCAACCCGGATTTAAGCGAACGTCTAAGAATCCCCTGCCGCACCACCATCGATGCCTGGGGCAAGCAGCTGATTCCTAAAACTCTTATCCAGGATGCTATTCTTAAACCGCCTCTAACCTTCATGGGCAGCGGCGGTCAGGAATCGCAGACCGAAGACCAGTTCATAAAATACACCTACCCCATCGCCAAGGAAAAAGGCGGTACCGAGATACACATGATGTGGACGGATACCCCCTGCCGCATCACCTGCTGGAACCACGGCAACGCATCTATCGACGCCCAGAAAAGCCCCAAGATAGAGTTTGTGGTTGCCCAGCACCCCTGGCTGGAGAACGAATGCCTTTACGCCGATGTTATTCTGCCGGCGAACACCACGCTGGAAGTAGAAGATATCGTCACCAATACCCGGCAGGGGCCCCATTTCCAGAGCATCACCGTCCAGGACCAGGCTATCGAGCCCATCGGCGAGTCCAAGAGCGATTACGAAATAGTCCTGATGATCGCGGAAAAACTCGGCATGGGGAAGAAATTCTCCGAAGGCAAGTCCACCAGAGACCTGCAGTATGACGTGTGGGAAACCATGGATATCACCAAGATGATATCCTTTGAAGACCTGATGGAAAAGAAATGCTTTATCTACCCCACCGCCAAGGACTGGGAAAATGACCCGCCCGGCTTCAGGAAATTCTACGAGGACCCGAAGAATAACCCGCTGCCCACCCCGACGGGCCTCCTGGAATTCTACTCCGAACGGCTGGCCAAGCACTTCCCGGATGATAAAGAGCGGCCGCCATACCCCCAGTGGATTGAGAAAGGCGTAACCCACGACGAGCGTGTTTCCAGCGAGCGGGCGGCTATGTTCCCGCTGCTGTGCATGTCCAACCACGGACGGTGGCGCACCCACTCCCAGGGCGATGACATTACATGGACACGCGAAACGCCCACCGGTAAAGTCCTCGGTTCTGACGGCTACCGCTACGAGCCGGTCTGGATTAACCCGGGCGATGCCGCCAAGCGCGGTATCAAGGACGGAGACATTGTTAAAGTATTCAACGAGCGTGGCGTGGTGCTTTGCGGCGCCCGCGTCTGGGAACGCATGAGCCCCGGTGTCGCCTATGTAGACCACGGCGCACGGCATGACCCGATAATTCATAACGTCGACCGCGGCGGCGCCATCAACACTATCGCGCCGGACGGCATCACTTCCAAGAACGCCGTCGGTCAGGCTACCACCGCTTACCTCGTTGACGTTCAGAAAGTAACCGAAAGAGACTATCAGGAATGGCGCGCCATAGACCCCGAGGCTTTCGACGAAGCTTTCAAGAGAGATTACGACCCGGCATACGGCCCGCGCTTTAACGGCTGGGTTGAAGGAGGTATGGAATAAAATGGCTAAAGTTTTTGTAATTGACGTAGGGATTTGCAACGGCTGCTACAGTTGCCAGATTTCCTGCAAGGATGAGCATGTCGGCAACGATTGGTCGCCTATCGCCAAGTCTCAACCGGATGCCGGCCAATTCTGGATGAAGCTTGAGGAACATATCTGCGGCACCGTGCCCAAGGTAAAGATGCATTATATACCTGTTCTCTGCCAGCATTGCGATAAAGCGTCGTGCATGGCTGCCTGCAAGGCCGATGCTATCTACAAGAGAAAAGACGGCCTGGTAATCCTGGATGCGGAGAAGTGTACCGGCTGTAAGAACTGCGTGGATGCCTGCCCTTACCATGCCATCTATTTCAATGAGAGTCTTAACATCGCCCAGAAATGCACCGGCTGCGCTCACCTGCTGGACGGCGGCGAGTGGAAAGTCCCGCGCTGCGTGGACTCCTGCCCGACCGAGGCCATTAAGTTCGGGGAAGAATCCGAGTTTAAAGACCTCATCGCTAAAGCGGAAGTGCTGAAGCCGGAATCCAAGACGAAACCCAGAGTTTATTACCTGAATATCCCGAAGAAGTTCATCGCCGGGACGGTTTACGACCCCATCGAGAAAGAGGTCGTCATCGGCGCGAAGTGCACGCTGACCGGCAAAGCAGGGAAGACCTTCAACGCCACTACTGACGGCTTCGGGGATTTCTGGTTCCAGAACCTGGCGGACGGCACTTATAACCTGACTATCGAAGCCAAAGGGTTTGCCGCCAAATCCTTCGCGAAACTTAGCACTATGGAGAAAGACATCAACCTGGGTGATATCCCGCTGGATAAAGCCGGCGTTAAAGCCGCTGCCAAAAAATAACCCCGCTACATACCTGATAATTAAGGGGGAGTCCAAAAGACTCCCCCTTAGTGTTTACAAAATCCCTCCCTAATCCCTCCCTTTTTCTAAGAGAGAAGCTGATTGGACAAACTAATTAGCAGCGGTTCAGGCTAATCTTCCCGTTTTCTCCTTACCCCTCTCCACCGATTGCCGGCAGCTAACTTAACATATAACGAATCAAGGGAAAATTGATTTGCACCCCCGCCGGATTTTAGATAAACTCACAGTGTAGCAAAAAATCTCCGGGAGGTGCGGCATGGCACAACCAAAAAACATCGTTATCATCGGGGGGACGGCCTGCGGGCCAAAAGCCGCCGCCAGGGCGCGGCGGATGGACCAGTCCGCCAGAATCACCATCATCGAGCAGCGGAACAACCTGTCTACCGCCACCTGCGGCATGCCTTACTATCTATCCGGGGCAGTCAAGGAGAGTGATTTAATCTCCCGTAACGCGGATTATTTCCGCAACGTCTTCGATATGACGGTGTTAATCGGCACCAAAGCCGCAGCCATCAATCCCAAAGCGCACAGCCTGGAAACAATCGATATCAAGACGGACAGGCGCGCAACTTTAGAATACGATAAGCTGGTAATCGCCACCGGGGCTACGCCGATTGTGCCGAACTGGGAAGGCGTTAATCTCAAAGGCATTTTTACGCTGAATAATATCCCGGACGCGATGGGTATCCGCAGCTATATTACCAACTCCAAAACGAAAAACGCGGTCATCGTGGGGGCGGGGCTCATCGGGCTGGAGGCGGCGGAAAACTTCGTCGCTATGGGACTGAAAGTAACCATCATTGAAGCGCTCGGCTGGCCGCTGCCGGGCCTGTTCGATTACGAAGTCGCCGTCCCCATCGAAAGAGAACTGAAAGCCAAAGGCATCAACCTCATCTTCGGGCAGCGCGTCACCGGCTTTAAAGGCGATGCCGCGGGGAATGTCAATAAAGTAATGGTGGGCGATACGGGGATAGACGCCGGCATCGTTTTATTAGCCCTGGGCGTCCGGCCTAACGTTACCCTGGCCAAAGAAGCCGGACTGACCATAGGAGCGACGGGCGGCATCGATGTTAACGAATATCTACAGACCTCCGACCCGGCTATCTACGCCGGCGGCGATTGTGTGGAAGTAGTAAATATCGTTACGCAAAAGAAAGTCCTCGTGCCCATGGGGTCGACGGCCAACAAGCACGGCCGCATCATCGGCACAAACGTTACCGGCGGTCAGGACACCTTCCCCGGTATCACCGGCACCGCCGTAGTTAAAGTCTTTAACCTCAATGCGGGGCGGACGGGGCTTAACGAAAAACAGGCAAGGGACGCCGGACTCGATATATTGACGGCTCTCGTGCCCGCTTCCGACCACGCGAACTATTACCCGGGCGCCAAAGACATTTTATTAAAACTTATCGCGGAAAAATCTACCGGCCGGATACTGGGCGGGGAGGCGGTGGGGCCGGGCGATACCGTCAAACGTATCGACGTGCTGGCGACCGCGCTGACCTTCGGGGCGAACGCGGAGACCCTCGCCAACCTCGACCTCGGTTACGCGCCGCCCTACAACAGCGCCATGGACCCGCTGCATAACGCCGCCAACGTCATCCGCAACAAACAGGCGGGCTACGCTCCATCGCTAACGCCGGAAGAGGCCGAGAGAAAGCTGAAAAACAACGAGAAATTCGTCCTGCTGGACGTGCGGTCTAACATGGAATGGAAAATGCAGCACATCGACGCGCCGCAGCTAAAGCTTATCCCCCTGCCGGAACTGCGCCAGCGCATGGGCGAGCTGGGCAAAGACGAGGAGATAGTCATCCTCTGCCGGACGAGCATCCGCGCTTACCAGGCGCAGCGGATACTGGCGGGGGCGGGGTATAACAACGTCAAGTTCCTGGACGGCAGCATGGCGGCCTGGCCGTACAAAGTGAGCAGTTAACGGTTAGCCTGGGAGAGGGGTGGGGACTAACAGCCAACAGCTAATAGCTATTAGCTAAAAACGGAGGCGATGATGGAAATCGGTTTTATCGGCATCGGGCAGATGGGCAAACATATGGCCAACCGGATACTCGAAGGCGGGTACGGGCTGACCGTTCATGATATTAACAAGGAGGCCGCCGCTCCTTTGATAAAAAAGGGGGCGAGGTGGGGTGAAACGCCGGAGGACGTGGCCAGGGACTGCCGGATAGTGATATCTTCCCTGCCGACGCCGCAAGACGTGGAGCAGGTGGTCTACGGAGCTAATGGCCTGAAACAGGGCTGGCAAGCCGGGGATATATACATCGATATGAGCACGAACTCGCCATCCGTGATACAGCGCATCGCCAAAGACGCCGCGGCGATGGGTGTGACGGTGCTGGACGCGCCGGTGAGCGGCGGGACCAGAGGGGCGGAAAACGGCACGCTGGCCATCATGGTGGGCGGCGATACGTCCGCGCTGGAAAAGGCGAGGAAAGTGCTGGAGGCGATGGGGCAAAGAATCTTCCCGGTAGGCGGCGCGGGCTGCGGGAACACCGCCAAACTGGTGAATAACCTCATCAGCCTGATTTGCAACTCCGCTTCCGCCGAGGGGTTCGCGCTGGGGGTTAAGGCGGGCATCGACCCCGGCGTGCTGCTGGAAATCATCAAGGTCAGCACCGGCAACAACTGGTGCGCGCAGCAGTATCCCAATTCCACTTTCAAAGGCAACTTCGAGCCGGGCTTCAAAATCAGCCTGGCGTTGAAAGATATCAATCTGGCGTTAGACCTCGCTAAAGAAAACGGCGTGCCGCTGCCGGTGGGGACGGCCGTGCGCCAGGACCTGCTGGACGCCGTGGCGGCAGGCCTCCGGGACAAAGGGGTGGACGCGGTAATTCTCGCGCGGGAAAAAGCGTCCGGGGCAAAAGTGCGTTTACCTTGATGAAGATGTATTATATAGTTAACGTTTTTCAGGAGGTAAGATGATCGTCGTTAACAGCGCTGATACGCAGTATGTTGAAACCAAAGATGAAATCGTCGGCAAGGGGCCGGTCAACCGGAAAAACCTCATCGATGCCAGGGATACGGGAGGGTTCGGGGCGCTTTTGGTAACCTTCGGGCCCGGGGCAAAATTGAATTTTCACACCCACACTTACGAGCAAATCCTTTATGTCACCGAGGGAAAAGGCATCGTGGCCACGCGTTCCGAAGAAAAAGTCGTCACGCCCGGCACCATCGTTTACATTGCGCCGGGGGAAGACCACTGGCACGGAGCTACCAAAGATTCATCATTTTCCCATATCTGCCTGCAAAAACCGGGCATTAAATTATCAAAATAATCATTATCACCTGAAAGCGGATAAAAGGGGAGCCAAATGAGTCACTGGCAAGAGGCAAAACGCACCGTACTGGAAACAGCGCAGGAAATGTGCCGGAAGGGGCTGGTGGTGGGCAATTCCGGGAATATCAGCCAGCGCCTGCCGCCCGACGGCGAACGCGGCCTGATGGCAATTACCCCTACTTCCAGGCACTACGACACATTAGGCCCAAACGATATACCGATAATCGACTTCGAGGGGGGGCTGGTGGAAGGGAAACTAAAGCCCTCCTCCGAGACGCTGCTGCACATCGCTATCTACAAGGCGCGGAAAAACGTTAACGCCATCATCCATACCCATTCCATTTTCGCCAGCGCGGTGGCGGTAGCCGGTAAAGAAATCCCTGCTATTCTACTAGACCAGGTCATCTTTCTGGGCGGGGAAATAAAGGCGTCCGGCGGGGCGCTGGTCAGCACACCGGAACAGATAGAAGATTTTATCCGCGCTCTGGGAGACCGGAGTGCCGTGCTTTTGCCGAACCACGGGGCGGTAGGCACCGGCCGAACGATGCGGGACGCTTTGACAGCGTGTGAACTCATCGAGAAGACGGCCAGGATATATTTACTGGCGCTGGGGGCGGGCAAGGTCAATCCGCTGCCGGAAGAAGTGAGCATAACAGAAAAAGCGCTTTATGATAAACTCCAGAATGAGGGCATATAACGTATAAAATTCCGCAGATACAGCAGCCTTATGAAACAGAAAACAGCCAGAATAATAAGTCTAAGCGCCGTAATATTCTTATTTATCTACCTGTTTTCATGGCCACTGCCGGTTTCCGCCGGTGAATCCGAATGGTCCGCGGAATCAATCCCGGGAAGGATTGATAATACCCTGGGGCCTGCCGGAATAGATATCCGCGATTATGCCATCGGTGATGATGACCTGACCATTTACGCCACCCCGGGCAACAGCATCGCCGACACGATTATCTATAAATCAACCAATGCCGGGGTTAGCTGGACGGCGGTGACGGTCAGCGTCCGCGCCGACCTTTTAGCCATCGCTCCGGATAACGTAAACTTTATCGCCTTTGTCAACAGCAGCACGCAGGAAGTCTATCTAAGCATCGACGGTGCCACAACATGGGATTCAATAGGCACACCTGCCGGAGCCGCGGTTATCTACGATATCGCCATATCAGAAACAAGAGAAAACAAGCACTACATCGCCGTGGCCGGCAAGGAAGCCGGAAACGTGGCCAATCTCTGGTATCTGGCCTACGGACAGGGCGCGCCCGTCTGGCAGGGAACCAGAACACTATCCGGAATATCCGGCTCCAGTGAAGTGGCCACCGTAGCATTTTCTCCCGATTTCGCATCAGACAGCACCCTGGCCGCCGTAACGGATAATGCCGGTATCAGCGTTCAACTTCAACTCTTTAATATCAGCTCTGCAAAATGGAATAGTGCTGCGTCATATACAGGCTATCCCTGTACGGTAGTCAGCGCCGCCGGGCTAACCAGCCTGACATCAGCTTCAATATCCCTTTCTCCAACTTTTGATGGCGATGATGATGACTACCGTAACCTGTACATCGGGTTAACGGTTGCCGGCGATGCCACGGCGGTTGCCGCCAGCGGTATCTATCGCTTTAAAGACACCATCAAGACTAACGTACTCGTCAATACACAAATTCACAGTGTTGCTTACGGCAGTTCTTATGTAGTTGCCGGAGCATATAACAGCAATACCGTCTACCGCGTGACGAGTATCCTGGCTACAACGCCGACCGTCAGAGCCGGTACCGTTACCAAGGAGCCGGGCGGTGAGAATAAGGTGCTGGTGGACTGGATGGGAAGCAGCGTGACGGCGGGGACGGGTGGCAACGAGAGCGCTTTTTCCATCTCTAAAGATTACGGGGTGACCTTTAACGACATCAGCCTTATCGATACTGTATTGACCAATGCTACCGATGTGGCGGTATCCAGAGACGGCAAAAAGGTCTATCTGGTCACGGACGACGGGGCGGACATGAGCCTCTGGCGCAAAGCTTCAGATGTATGGTCCAGGGCATTCAGCCTTAAAGGCGCTACCGATTTTATCGTGCGGGCAGAACGGGTGAATGCAAACATGGTTTACCTGGCATCAAAAGGCAGCACGACGATTTATTATAACAGCGGCAGCGGAGCCTCGCAGTGGAAGACCAGTATCTGCAGCATCAGTGTTGCGGATATAGCCGTAGAAAGCACTTCCGTCCTTTATGTACTCAATGATGCCGGTCAGACAGTAAAATCCGATGACGGCGCTATTTCCTGGGAAGATAAAGTAGATACCCCGCTGGATAGCGGCGGTATGCTGGTGAGCATCAGTTCCGGCAAGCTGCTGGCCGGCAGCCTGAACGGATATGCCGCTTATTCTCTGGACAGTAATAAAACATGGACGCAGCTACCCCAGGTCTTTAGCGCCACGGCGGGCAAGATACACGTTATCCCTGATGAGAACTTTGCTACGAACAAAATTATCTACGCTGCCAGCGCTACGGACGGACAGGACATTAAAAAATGGCAGATAGGCACGAGCACGGAATGGACAGACATCTTCAGGGGGACTATTACCGGGGGTATCTACGGACTGGCGATAGACCCCGATATCAATACGCTTTATGCCCTGGAATATAACTCCGGAACCGGCCAGAGCACTCTCTGGCGTTTTATCTCACCGGTTGACGCCACTTCAACATCAGATACATGGAGCAGTTTTACCACGACCGCAGCCACCGATACTGACGACTATACGGTACGATTAAATGCCACGCCACAAGCATTAAAAACCAGTACGGAAAAATTGTGGGCGGTTAAGACCAACGGCACGAACAAGCTATACAGCCTTAGCGATTCCATGGTGAACATCAAGTTTGAGATGATAAACCCGCAGGACGTATTTGTTAACCACATCAACTCAAAGACGGGTCTGGCTTATGACATCACTTTCAGCTGGATACGCCCGGAAGAAGCTACCGAATACGAACTGCGTATTGCCCTGGATGAAGAATTCTCGGCGATAATCTCGACCAGTATCATCACGCAGCCGGACCCTCCGGTCAGCGCAAATGAAACAGGACAGCAAGCAGTTGCGGTAGTACTGGGGCCGCGGCAATCCGGCGATAGGCAGGTAGATTTCATACCGGGGACAACTTACTACTGGAAAGTTCGCACGACCAAGCCCGGCTATAGCCTTTTTTCAGATGTGATGTCCTTTACGATAGAACCAGCAATACCTGCCGGCATACAACTATTATCACCGGCTAACGGTAGCGATACTGCCAGCAGTACGCCCGCCTTCTCATGGCAACCATTATCCGGCACTACGGAATATGAGTTTATGTTAAGTGAAAGCGCCGACATGTCCCCTCCCCTGATCGACGCCAGAGTAGATAATACCGGCATTCAAGTATTCAGGACGCTTGAAAGCGGCAAGACCTATTTCTGGAGAGTAAGGGCTACCGGCCCCACCATGAGTGAGTGGTCGGCGCTGGGAATCTTTACGGTAGCGGCATCCGTTCCCACGGGTACCACGGAGCCTACGCCAGCGGTAATAGAATTAACGGGTCTGCCGCCGCAAACCGAACTGGTTTTCCCCCCGGCGGAACCGACCAGGGTCATACCGGGCTACCTTCTCCTGGCGATATTTATCATGATACTTCTGGTAGCCGCCGTCCTTTACCTAATATTCGCCAGGCATCCGGAAAGAATACTCTCGGCTATCCATGTGATAAAGGAACCAGGCCGACCAAAGGGGATAGTAAAAGCACCGGTCACGCCGCGGGAAAAACCGGGTGTTCCAACTCCAGGACAAAAACCGGTTGCCCCGGCCACAGAAAAGACTGCCTCTCCACCGGCAACCGGAAAAAGCAAGGAAGCAGAAACGGTAATCTTCGCGGCCAAGAGTTTCATGTGGGTGACAGAAAAAGCCAAGGCCGGCGCAGCACGGGATAAAGAACAGGAAACCCTGGGGAAAAAGCTGGCAGCCAGAATTAAAGACCTGGCCGCCAAAGAGCCGCTGCACATCAAGCACCCGGAGGACGCCGCGATGCTGTTCCGCCTCTGGGCGCACTTCGGGTCCAGGAATGAGACCAACCATTACATCGCGGCGTCACTCAAAGCCATGCCGGATAACGCCGTGAGGTTCCTCAAATGTTACGTCCTCCCGGGTATCGCGCAGGAAACCAGCGACCCGGCGGAAGGGTTTACCCGGGACAGCTATAAAGCTATCATGGAAGTAACCGACCCGGATAAAGTATACGCGGCGTTGACCAAGATCTTTAAATTCAAGCTCGATGCGATTGAAGAAACGACGCCGGTCAAACCGGGTGATAGAAACATCGCATTTAAGTTTATGCGCCTTCATCTGCAGGAAAAGCCGTAAAGCCAAGCCGCTGATGTCCGCTTTTCCCCTCGTTTTTTATCATCCGCACATCCACCACCAAATTACGCAATCCGTCAATCGCAAGCTGTTAGCATTGTTTTTGTTTGACATACCCGTTTATTTTGCAGTAAAATAATATGACACAATTTTCTTTAATAAAATTGTGTCTAGCAAGCAAGGGTGACACAGTAATAAAAAACTTCTCTAACACTTACCACCTGTAAGTTTGCGTTTTATAGCCACCCACTGGAAAGGCGAACGACCCTTTTTGTGTATCAAAGCTGTTACGGAAATATGGGATTTAGCGTGTCAGAACGGTTAAAGATTTCTCATTATTATCTTTCCGCAGCAATTTCAGTTGCAGCCGGGCCAGCCCGTTTTAAACGCTTATTTAACAGTAGCTGATCTTCCAGGCGGCGCTCCAGCCGCCACCTAATGTTCCTTTGCCGGCGAGTATATCATCACGCCCGGCAAGTTTAGATACCGGAAGAATAATTTTAAAGCTCAAGAATAAGAATAAAAATATAAAACTGGAGGAAAACAATGTCTTACCCAACTTTCAATTCCATTCTCCTCGAAAAAGATAAGGAATACCCGAAGGTAACTTATCTTACCCTGAACCGCCCGGACAAGAACAACTGCATCAGTATCGGTGAAGATTACATGACCGGCGATATCAAAAAGGCCATGTGGGAAATCAACCACGATGATGACTGCAACGTTGTTATCTTCCGGGGCGCCGGCAAGAACTTCTGCGCCGGGTTTGACCTTTCCATGGTATACCGCGTCTACGGCGGCGCCAAGGGCTACAAACCCACCCAGAGAATCAGACTGCAGACAGACCAGGACCAGCTTTACGGGTTCCCCCAGGCCATCCTGGACTGCAACAAGGTAGTCATGGTACAGGTACAAGGCTGGGCAATCGAAGCCGGCCTGTACATCACCAAGGCAGCCGACGTAGTAGTCGCTGCTGATAATGCTAAATTCTCCCAGATGGGCCAGCGGCTCGCCTTCGGCGGCCTTCCCACCCTGCCCCTCGAGCTGGTCATGGGCCACACCAAGAAAGTAGAAGAAATCCTGCTCACCGGCCGTACCATCAGCGGCAAAGAGGCTGAAGAAGCCGGCTACGTAACCAAGGCCGTGCCGGAAGCCGACCTGGTTGACGAAGTCCACAACCTGGCCGCCGCTATCTCCCTGCTCCCGCGCGACTGCGTGGTCATGGGCAAATTTGCCCGCCGCCACATGCTTTCCAGACTCGGCCTCACCAACCTGAAGGAAGTCATCCTGTACCACACCTTCTCCACCAACCTCAAGTACTCCGATGACGAACGCGACCTTATGTTCATCCGCGACCGCGAGTCCATGGGCGAAAGAGAAGCCTTCCACAAGATGCATGAAGCGTACGAAGCCCGTCTGAACAAGACGAAGTACTTCAAGAGCTACCGCCCGGACAAGAAATAACTAATTTATAATCCTGAAGAAGGAGTTAACAATGGCAGCACCTGGAAAATATCCAGAATTCCAAAAAGACGACTATTTTAAGATAGACGTCGAATGCCATCTTAGCGGCGAGGCGAACAAGAAATACTTCAACTACTTCCCGGAATACCGGAAGTGGGTTTGGGGCACGGCGGAAACCGCCCGCGCTTTTAATGCTACCCCGCACCATTCCGGCAAGAACTGGAAAGAACCGCCGGTAACCAAAGGTGAAAAATCAGAACTGGCGGAAGAAGACCAGTTGATTGTCTACCTCGACCGCTACGGCGTGGATATGGCCTGTATCCTCCCGGAATCCATGATGGAGACCACCGGCTACTCCACCAAGTGGTCCACCAACGGCCATCTGCTGTTAGCGGCAGAAAAATACCCGGACAGATTCATCGTCCAGCCCAATCTGGGGCCATTCATCAAGAGAGGCATGAAAGATGTCCTCTGGGAGCTTGATTACCTGGCCCAGGAAAGGGGCTGCAAGCTCTTCAAGTTCTATCCGCCGGAAGATACCTATATCAACGACGAGCGGATATGGCCCTTCTACAAGAGGGCTGAAGAACTCGGCGTCACCGTCTCCATCCACACCGGCTGGAGCTGGTGCCCCCCCGGTAAAGCCAAATACTGCCTGCCGGTTCTGCTGGATGATGTCGTCAATGATTTTTACGACCTGAAAATCGTGGCCTTCCATGCCGGCTGGCCGCAATACCACGACCTGAACATGGTGGCTTTATCCCACCCCAATGTCTACATCAGTTTAAGCCTGATTATGCCCTGGTACAAAGCAGCGCCCCGGCGCCTGGCGGAACTCATCGGCGAGGCCATCCAGTTCGCCGGCCCGGAACGCATTGTCTGGGGAACCGATTTCTACGGCCCCGGCGGCCTGTTCCGTGAAGCGGTAATCGGCCTTAGAACATTCGAGATGCCGGAAGACCTGCAGAAAGGCTACGGTTTTGCGCCGGTGACCGATGAAATCAAACGCGGTATCTTCGGCGAAAATCTGGCCAGGATTCTGGGTATCGATACATCAAAGAGACGCGTAAAATAAATTCGTGAATAAACGAAAGGAGATAAAATGTCGGATTTCCCAATCTTATTCTCGCCCATCAAACTGGGACCGCTGGAGATAAAAAACAGAATCGGCGGTTCCTGCACCACCACCGGCGGCGCTGACGAGAACGGGTACATCAGAGAAGAATGTATCTATTCTTACGCCGGACGTTCCGAAGGCGGTGCCGGTTTCATCACCATCGAGTGCACCTTCGCGACCGACTGGGGCGCCAAGACGACCAGCTTCGGCAACCCCCGCATCAGCGGCCGTACCTACTTTGAAGGTCAGTCAAACCTCGCTGAAGGTATCAAACAGTGCGGCGCCAAGGCGTTCATACAGATTACGCCCAGCTTCGGCCGCCAGGGTTCCAGCAAGACCTCCGGTGAGACCCCCGGAGCGCCTTCCGCTATCCCTTCCGAGCGCCCCCAGGACTACGAACAGCGCATCATGCCCCGCGGCTATGAAACAAAATCGCAGTCGCTCGGCGGCACAACGATTCCTAAAGTCCTGACAGTCGAAGAAATCGATTACATGGAAAGAACGTTCGCGGATGCCGTGGCGGCCGCCCGGACCTGCGGCTATGACGCCGT
>DAOUGB010000090.1:0-5662 GCA_034429595.1 Dehalococcoidales bacterium | reverse complement strand
CAAATCGAGGATGTGCTGGGGACATTGACCCCCCGCGAGCAGCGCGTTTTACAGCTGCGGTTCGGGCTGGAGGACGGGCGGAGCCGGACGCTGGAAGAGGTGGGCGTTGAATTCAATGTCACCCGGGAACGCATCCGCCAGATAGAAGCTAAAGCGTTGCGCAAGCTGCGCCACCCGAGCCGGAGCCGCAAGCTGAAGGACTATTTAGAGTAGTCTGTATGTGTCATTGCGAAGCCAAAGGCCACGGCAATCTCTATCATTGAGTTAAGCCTGCGATAGAGATTCCCACGTCGTTCCGATTCCATCGGGACTCCTCGGAATGACAGTGAAAAAAGCGGCCGCAAACTGAAGGACTATTTAGAGTAGACCACTATCATTGTTATAAATGTTGTGTTATAATACGAAAACCATGAAAACGACAGTTTATATATTTACGTATGCAGAGGTGCTCTTTTTAGAGTAACGAAACGGGTTTTACGCAGGTTTTTCAGGAAAGGGGCACAAAAGCCTCTTTCTTTTTACCCATTTTCAGGAGGTCTCCCATTAAAAAGTTCTTAGTATTATGGGTCAGCCAGGCGTTTTCCATGATAGGGACCGCCGTGGTGGAGTTTGCCCTAGCATGGTACCTGACCAGGGAAACAGGGAAAGCCACGGTACTGGCGACCGCCATGATGGTGGCGCTGATACCTTCAATCGTGCTGGGGCCGTTCATCGGGCCGTTCATCGACCGGTGGAACCGCAAGCTGATAATGATTTTTTCCGACCTTTTCGTTACCCTCATCACGGTCTGGCTGGTCATCCTTTTCTTAACGGGTACGGTAGAAATCTGGCACATCTATGTAGCCATGGTATTAAGGGCCATCGGGCAGGCGTTCCAGTGGCCGGCGCTGCAGGCCACCGTCTCTACCATCGTGCCGGAAAAAGACCTCTCCAGAGCCAACGGGCTTAACCAGACATTAAACGGTATTATCAACATCGGCGCGCCGCCCCTCGGCGCTTTCCTCATGGAAATGCTGCCCATGCAGGAGGTACTCGCCGTGGATATCGTCACGGCGGTCATCGCTATCGCCTGCCTGCTTTTTATCGCGATTCCGCGGCCCGTCCGCACGACCCTCTCCGAGAAAGCTCATATTATCGGTGACATGATGCAAAGCTTCCGATACGTATGGACAAGGCGCGGGCTGTCCATGCTGATAGGCCTGGTGGCTTTATACGGACTTTTTTCCACACCCGCTTTTACGCTGCTGCCTATCCTGGTTAACGACCACCTGGGCGGGGACGTGCTTAAACTCGGCTGGCTGAATTCACTCTTCGGGGTGGGCATGATTTTGGGTGGGGTTTTACTGGGGGTGGGGGGCGGCTTTAAAAAACGTATACTTACTTCCACGCTGGGCCTGTTCATTATAGGAATATCCATGCTCGGCTTCGGATTCACTTCCGAAAGACTGTACTATTTTGTCCTGTCCGTAAATTTTCTGCTGGGAGCGGGCATTGCCATCGCCAACGCGCCCTTCTGGGCTATCATGAACTCCGTGGTAGATAAAGATATGCAGGGACGCGTGTTTTCACTGATAAGCTCGATAAGCGGGGTAATCGTCCCGCTGGGGTTGGCTATCGTGGGGCCGCTGGCGGATGCCATCGGCGTGCGCTGGATTTTTATCATCGGCGGGATAGGCTTCCTTATCATGGTGCCGGTGCAGCTTTCCAGCCGCCATATTATGAATATTGAAAATCAGAAAGCAGAAGCGAAGCCTGTGGTAGATAGTTTACAGTCTTGAGCTAATAGTAAACAGTAACCCTATCCCCTTTTACCCAAACTGCAAACTGAATACTGTCTACTGTTAACTACTATTTGAACATCCCCATCATATTACGGGGGAGCTTGCCGCTCGCGCCCATCTTGACGATTTTCTGCATCTGCTGGAACTGATTAAGCAACTGGTTAACATCGTGCGTGCCGGTGCCGCTGCCCTTGGCGATGCGTTTGCGCCGGCTCCCCCCGATGATGGAAGGGTTCTGCCTCTCTAAAGGTGTCATCGATTGTATAATCGCCTCAACTTTTTTCATCTGGGCTTCCTGGGCGCCTTCCGGGAGTTTGGCCGCCAGTTTACCCATGCCCGGTATCATTTCCGCTATCTGGGCGATGGGCCCCATTTTGCGGATAGCTTTCATCTGCTCCAGCAGGTCTTCCATATCAAAGCCGGACTTCCGTATTTTCTTCTGGAGCTCCAACGCCTTCTTCTCGTCGAGGGTCTTTTCCGCTTTTTCTATAAAGGTCAGGACATCGCCCATGCCCAGGATGCGGGAGGCAAGTCTATCTGGATAGAAAGGTTCGAAGGCGTCCGCCTTTTCCCCGCTCCCGATGAACTTTACCGGCACACCACTCACCCACCGGATGGACAAAGCGGCACCGCCGCGGGCATCGCCGTCCATCTTGGTCATGATAAGGCCGGTCAGCTTGACTTTAACGTGGAATTCCTCGGCCACGCGGACGGCGTCCTGGCCGGTCATGGCGTCCACCACCAGCAGCACCTCGTGAGGGTTGACGACTTTCTTTATCTTTTCCAGCTCCTGCATTAATTCTTCATCTATATGCAGGCGGCCGGCTGTATCCACAATCACATGGGTGGCGGCAATCCGCCGCGCTTCATCCATGGCGTGCCGGGCGATATCCCAGGCATTGGCTTTAGGGTCTTCGCTGTAGACCGCCACATCCAGCTGTTTCCCCAGCGTGACTAACTGCTCAATAGCCGCGGGACGGTGGTTATCCGCCGCTACCAGCAGCGGTTTATGCCCGCTGTGTTTGAGCAGCAGCGCCAGTTTGGCGGCGGTGGTGGTCTTGCCGCTGCCCTGCAGCCCGGCCATCATAATAACGGCGGGGGGCTGGGATACAGCAATCAATTTGCTGGAGGCGCCGTCGCCGAGGGTCTTGATAAGCTCCTCGTTGACGATTTTTATTATCTGCTGGCCGGGGGAAAGGCTCTCCATCACCTCTTTGCCGATGGAGCGATCTTTGACGCGGGTGGTAAAATCCTTGACCACTTTAAAGTTTACGTCCGCTTCCAATAAAGCCAGGCGCACCTGCCGCAGGGCTTCATCGATGTCTTTTTCCGTGAGCTTGCCGCGGTTGCCGATAAGCTTAAAAACGGCATTCAGCTTTTCCGTAAGTACTTCAAACATAGCAATTTCATTGTACGGGGAAGGGAGACGGGGCGTCAAGGAGAACCGATTTTTCCTCCTAACCCCCCTCTCCGTGCACGGAGATGGGGGAACTGGGGGTTGAGATATAAATATACAGGAGAAGCCAAAGGTCATAGTATCTAACGCATTGCCGCACATATGACTAACGATGTATTGTTTAGATTACGGATGTGACTTATTATGTAAATACAGCTAAACGAGAGGAGGTAAAGATGAACGTATTAGCGGGAGCCGTAAGGACGTCATGGGGCGAAGGTAATAAGGCGGTAAGTCATGTCCGGGGTGATGATTTTGAGCAATATGTAAAAACGGAGCTGTTCCCTCGGGAGTCTTACGATATTCTGTATAAAACCCGGGATTACAGAGGTAACGGGAATGATTATTTCACCCCTTCCCGGCAGCCCGACTGTAAATACGTTTCTAAAAATGAAGGCCTGGAGTTTTTTGTGGAAACGAAATTCCGCGCCAAATTCCAGGACCAGATACTCGAGTGGTGCAAGTTCTTCGAGTTAAAACACTATCAGGAAATCGACCTGGTCATACCGGTATTGATAGCTATCGGGCTGGGCGGCCGCCCGTCCACGCCGGAAAGAGTCTTCCTGGTACCGGTCAAGCACGTAAAGTTCGTCAAACTGTATCCTTCATTAATGCAAAAATACGAGGTAGAGCCGGACCGGCCCGTCAGCGAAAGAACCCTAAAAAGAATTTTAGCATAAGCCGGATGCCCCAGCGCACCTCCTATTTCAGGAGCCTCCCGATACAATCGGGGGGCTCTATTTGTTTGGGGAAAACTATTTATCTAAACTTTTCCTCATATTCTCCCTCTCCGTACACAGAGAGGGAAACAAAAGATAATATGTTGCTTCGCACGTTCTAGCGCCTCCTCTCTGCCGGGGGAGAAAAGGTCATTCCTTACCTCTCCCCCGGTAAAACATGCTACAATATCCCTATCTATCATATTGCAAGGAGTTTTAATCATGTCTAAATACGGTAAATATGTCATCACGGAGCTAAAGACCCCCAACTTCCCCCCGGAATTCGTCACCGAGTATAAAAAGTTCGCCACGCGTATCCTCTGGATGGACAAGAACGTGGTGCCGGGAGCCTTCCAGATGAACTGCTCCTGGTATCTCAAGCCTTCCACGCACGGGGCGGAAGCACACCAGCACGACGTGGATGAAATCATCGGGTTTTTCAGCAACGATGCCAAGAACCCTTACGACCTCGGCGGCGAGATTGAAATCTGGCTGGAAGACAAGCAGTATATTCTCACCAAAAGCACCATCCTTTTCGTCCCGGCGGGCATGAAGCACTGCCCGCTCATCATCCGGCGGGTGGACCGCCCTGTTTTCCATTTCTCCACCGTCACCGGCAACCAGTACATCCAGAAAAAAATGGAAGCCAAACCGGCCGTACCCAAATCTGAACTGGATAGATATGTCGTGCAGACACTGCAGGAACCGGAACAAAAAAGGCTAATCCGTAACGACTATATTAAATACGCCACGCGCGTCCTCTGGCTGGACGAGGATGTTGCCCCCGGCGCTTTCCACATGAATACCGCCTGGTTCTGGAAAGCCGGCCCGACGCTGGAGGACAAGCCGCACACCCACGAAAATGACGAGATAATCGGCTTCTTCGGCAATGACTATAAGAATCCCAGCGACCTCGGGGCGGAAGTAGAATTCGAGATCGAAGGGGAAAAGCAATCCATCACCAAAAGCGCTATGCTCTTTATCCCCGCCGGGGTAGTGCACTGCCCGATGGTCTTAAAGCGCGTGGACCGGCCTATTTTCCACTTCACCGTCGTCCCGCACGGCCTCTATATCAAGGATGAAAGTGGAATAAAACTCTAAATTCTAATATCTAAATCCTAAACAATATCAAAGCACGAATGTTTAAAACATTTGGTAATTTGGATTTGTTTAGAGTTTAGGATTTAGTGCTTAGGATTTCCCCCTTGACACTTCCTCGTTACTTGACCGGTTGCTACTTGTTACTTAAAAAGATGGATGTTTGTCCTTCAGATGCCGGAGGAATTGGTAGTATTCCTGTTATATTACCATCCGTTCCTTTGTGCTAGAATGTGGTTGAGATGATTCCCGTCAGGCTGAAACTGCGCAATTTTATGTGCTACCGCGATAACGTCCCGGCGCTGGACTTTACGGGCATTCACCTGGCCTGCCTTACCGGCGATAACGGCAACGGCAAGTCCGCCATCATCGACGCGATGACGTGGGCGCTGTGGGGCAAAGCGCGCGCCGCCAGCGACGACGACCTCATTTATTCCGCGCAGCCGGAGATGGAAGTGGAATTCGATTTCAATGTCGGCGGGCAGGTCTACCGCATCATCCGCAAGCGTACCCGCCCCAAGAAGCGGGGTTCGGCGGGGCAATCGGCGCTGGAGTTCCAGATAGGCGCCAATGATAGTTTCCGCCCGGTCACCGGCAATACCATCGCC
>DAOUGB010000089.1:0-65362 GCA_034429595.1 Dehalococcoidales bacterium | reverse complement strand
CAGCAGTGCGGTAATAAGGCTATTTCCCGCCACCCCGGCACGGACGAGGATAAAATCTTTATAGATATCCCCGTCTCCCTCGACCGCATGAAGTGCGCCGGTTTTAAAGATGGTAAAGCATCGTTCGGGTGCACATTAATCGGGGCGTGCATGAGGATGTGCCCGGTGGGCATGAAGGTGACGAAGAAGTAATAGTTGAGGAAGCGGTGGGTGTAACATGATTGTACGACCTGACACCCTAAAAATATAAAAGGGGCAAAGGAGAATGAATCATGGTTAGACAAAAATTGGACAAGGATATCAGAAAGGCTATTATTAATGCCAGGAACATGATCGAGACCGTAGCGAAAGCAGACGGCAATGAAGCAGAAACCCGCAGGCGGATTGAACGCATTTTTTGAGTCTCTTATGGGATATGATGTATTAACACACATTTCAAGAGAACATGCAGTTCATGGTGTTGGAGATACAGAATATTGCGACTTTGCTGTGCAAATAGGTGAGGATGAATCCTCTGCGCCAAATATGCTAGTTGAGATAAAAAGAGTAAACATTGACCTCTCTTCAAAACATATTAAGCAAGCCTCGTCTTATGCAATTAATTGCGGCTGTGAATGGGTTTTACTTACAAACGGAAAAGAGTGGAGATTATATCATATTGCCTTCGGGAAACCTCCGCAAATACAACTGATTAATTCATGGAACTTAATGACCGGGGAACCTGCTTCACTGGCTGAATATTTTGAACTTGTGGGATATAGAAATTTAAAAAAGAGTGGTTTATCAAAGCTTTGGGTAAAGAGTAATGTTTTAACTACACAGAATATACTCAAGACAATATTATCTGAGGATTCTATCAACTTATTACGTCGGAAATTAAAAAGAAGCACTGATGTTACAGTCACACCTGAAGAAATAATCGGCTCTGTACGTCGCTTATTAAATGAAGCATCTTTAGCGGAGATGGAAAAATTAAAGATATCAGTGACCGATAACAAGAAAAAAAGAGCTGTTTCTACTAGAAAAAATCAACCTCAAGAAACCAAACAAGAAGCGGACATAGATACTATAATACAGGAGGTCTTTAATGGGCAGCAAAGGTAGAAAGAACGTCAAGAAACCCAAGGGTGGCGCCAAGAAAGCAGCCCCGGCACCCAAGAAGAAGTAGACTGGAACCACTAAACACATTGTCATTGCGAGCGTAGCGTGGCAATCCCTGTGTACGGAGAAGCCAGTGATAGAGATTGCCGCGTCGCTGCGCTCCTCGCAATGACATGGTAAAAGAAAAAGGTTAATTATGCCTCAAAAACAAGATAAAATCGCGGAAATTATCGCGGCGGAGACCGGCGGGTTCACCGCCCAGAGCTACGAGCTTTATGAGCTGCCGCCCCTCGGGGCGCTGGTGAAAGCCGGTGATATTTACGGCATCGTCTGCCACGCGGAGACCGCCGGACTGGACACCGGGCGCAAGCCGGTGGCGCGGGGCAAAGACGAAGCAACAGAAGAGGCCGTCTACCAGTCGTCGCCCCAGCTCACCAAGCTGCTGCGCAGCGCGTTCACGGCGGCGGCGGTAGGCTTTAAAGACGGGGATAAAGTCTTTCAATATCTTCCACCCACACCCGCCAGACTCCACAGTTTTGTCTATTTATGCCCGCCGGAGGAAGTCGCAGAATTCAGCCGGAGCTTCGGCTTCCTCAATATTTTACTTAACGCCGCCCTGCCGGTTGCCCAGGAAGAAATCATCGCCGCGGCGCTGCGGCAGATAAGTAAAGCGCAGGATGACCCGCGCGCTTTCCTGGTGGCGGCCGGTAAAGAGCTGGCGAATTTACTAAGCGCGGATTTTATTAAACTGAAGAACATCCTGGGGAGGCTGTCTTAAAAATCCCTCTCTCACTCTCCCTTTTTCAAAGGGAGAGGATGATGGGTTAATTCCATTGTTCTCTTGGTTATATTCAATCATCATCCCTCCTTCGTAAGGAGGGATAAGAGGGAGAATTTAATGAACCCGGAAAATAACCAAAAACTCGGTATCGTTACCTCGGCCTCGCTGGAAAAAGGCGTGGACGTCCGGCTGGATAGCCCCGTCTCCGTGGAGGATATGGTGGTGGGGCGCTACGTGACCATCGAGGGGCAGAAGCGCCGCTTCTTCGGGATGATTACGGACGTCAGCCTGAAGTACACCGACGAGCGCCTCTCCGTTTCCCCGCCCGATGTCGCCGACCCCTTTATGAAAGATGTTCTCTCCGGCACCAGCACCTTCGGGCAGATACACGTTACCCCCATGCTCACCATCGGCGGCGATGTTGATGCCACGCTGGAAGGCCCCCAGCCCGTCAAGACCATCCCCGCCCACTTCTCCACCGTCAACCTGGCTACGGAACGGGATATGGAGCTTGTCTTCGGGGAGGAGGACAAGCAAAGATTCTTCATCGGTAACCCGCTGGATATGGAGACCAAGCTCTGCCTCAACCTGGAGGAGTTCGTCAAGCGCTCCAACGGCATCTTCGGCAAGAGCGGCACCGGCAAGACCTTCCTGACGCGTATCCTGCTCATCGGGATGCTGCAGAAAAGCAAGGCCGTCAACCTGATTTTCGATATGCACAACGAGTACGGCTGGAAAGGCACTTTTGAAGGAACCGGAGGCAGCGTTAAAGGTCTCAAGCAATTACCGTTTATACAGTCAAAAGTGGCCATATTTTCTTTGGATGAAGTAAGTTCAAGACGCCGTGGTTTCAGCCCTGACTTTGTGGTAAAAATCGGTTACGATGAAATAGAACCAGCCGATATCGCTCTTTTACGCGAGACTTTAAACCTTACCGAGCAAGCGGTTGCAGCGGTATATCAATTGGAGCGACGCTTCGGTAAAAGCTGGATACAGAAGACACTCGAACTCGAAAATGGAGAGGATATTAAAGAGTTACTTGAATCCTTATCTATTCATGAAGGGACATTTGGTAACCTTAAACGCGGCCTTAGTAACATCGGGCGGCTGTCTTTTATCGAACCCCATGCTCCAGCAGACGCCGTGAAAAGCATCATCGACCACCTCGACCGGGGTATAAACGTTGTGCTGGAATTCGGTCGCCACCAAGATATAACCTCCTATATTCTCGTGGCCAATATGCTTGCCAGACGTATTTATCAAAAATATCAAGAACGCACGGAAAAAGCCGAGGCGGAAGATAGCGCCAAGCCCAACCCGCTGGTCATCACCATCGAGGAAGCGCACAAGTTCCTCAACCCGGAGGTGGCCGGGCAGACCATCTTCGGCACCATCGCGCGGGAGATGCGCAAATACAACGTCACCCTGCTCGTCATCGACCAGCGTCCCTCCGGCATTTATGATGACATCATGTCCCAGCTCGGCACCAAGATAACCTGCCTCCTGGATAATGAAAAGGATATCGATAGCGTCCTCGCGGGCGTCTCCGGCAAGAACGAGCTTAAGTCCGTTTTAGCCCGTCTCGCCCCCAAGCAGCAGGCGCTCATCTTCGGGCACGCCGTGCCCATGCCGGTGGCTTTCCAGCCCCGCGAGTACGGCTCCGCCAAATCCTACAGCAGCTTTACGCCGGAGAGCCAGCCGCCTGCCGGTAAAAAGCCCGATGATGACCTGGAAAAACTCTGGGAATAAGGGAAAAATCCCGCTCTTGCCCGTTTTACGGAATAGAGAGTCCTTTATTATCGACCGACCGTATTCTTCAGGAACCCCGTTATCTGTGAAGAGACAGCCGGGTATTGCCAGGAATAATCATGACCCGGAGATTGAAAAAGTTTCAGCACCGTACCCTGGCTTTTTTCAGACGAAGATAGGTTAAACAGGGCAGTCAGGTTAGCCTTGATTATCGTCAATACATCGCCCCGGCTGAAGGAGTCAGGAACAATTCCGTTATCGGCGATAACCAGTGTCCGGTCTGTATTTTCGCCCCGGTACCAGGGGGGCGGTCCGGTCTGGATACTAAAGACCTGCGGGTTTTGGGACAGGATATCCATAACCTCGCCGCTGATGAGCGTACCCATGCTCTCCCCGGTAACCACTACCTTGAGATCGGGGTTTTGTACGGTCAAGAACTCTATGCGTGAAGCCAGGTCTTCTGCCTTGGATGAGTAGTTCAGAAACATCTCCACAAACTCCTCACAATGGCCGAAGAAATTATCCGCGGTACGCTGGTATGTTAGTACCAGAGAATCGATGCCGGAAGCAGACAATTGCCCTTGTATTCCATTCAGGATACTCCCCCAGCCTGTATCCGTTTCCGGAAGGTTGTTTCCCCAGCCGCCGGGATTGAAAAGTAGCAGCACGTCTTTATCTTGAGATTCCACATACATAGACAGCAGTTCGTCTATGAAATTTTGGGATTCCTCTCCAATATCACCGAATAGCCGGCCAGCTAATTGGACGGCGTCATCAGCTACGGACTCCGGCACTGCTGATAAATCGGTGCCGGCGTACAGAGGATGCCCGCCGGCACCAAGTTCCGAGGCTACACCTACAGAAGTTACCGATAGCCCCACTACGATATTGATAATGAGGACGAACACCAGAATGACCGGCAACCTCCAGCGTCTGGAATGATAGCTTTTCCTGATGCGTGTTTCTTTCATCGCACATCAACCCTGAATACAATAATTTCACATTCTGCCTACTAAGGGAGAAATAAATTGTGCAGGTTCACGAATCGCTATAATCTTTCCTTCCTGATTAAGCTGTTTTTAATCAGACGATGATTTATTCCGGCTTATTGTGTTTTTTCACCCGCTTTACTATCGAGTAGACGATTACTCCGATGATACAAAGCACAATAATACTGCCAAGTACGATTAGCCCGGTATAATTTCCCTCGTTCATTTAACCTCCAATGAATAATATCAGCCCGCTGTTTTCAGAATTCTTCCTGGTTAGCAGCTATTCCGGCTGGCTTACTTGAGTTTTTAAGGAATGTCCCAGCTGCTTTAATAAGAGAGGAAAAGCCTTTTATCATAGCTGAAAGGTCTTCAATACTCATTGTCTCTAATATTTGTTCCATATTTACGTGCATTTGCTGCCGTATGTTATCAAGAAGTGCTTTACCCTTATCGGTGACTACGAGCCATTGAACGCGGCGGTCGGCTGACTTATCTCCTACCTTACGTTTTACCATACCCTGTATTACCAGCCGGTCGACAATTCCAGTCACTACTGACGGTGTTACGTTAAGCGCTTCGGCAAGTTCCTTATAGCTGGCCTTCCTCTTTTGATAGATATAAATAACGCTCTTTAGCTGGGCTATGGTAAGGTCAAGCGATAGCCATTCTTCGATTTTGAAATACATAATCAACCGGTCAATTTCTTTCTGAAATCCGATGGCCTGGCGGATTAGTTCCTTCTTATTCATCGCTTATTCTCCTCGCAGCTTTTCGCGCCAACCATTCCTAACCCCAAACTCTTCATTCAGACTAATAGTATGTATCACGCTTATTGTTTCTGTTATAGTTACATTTTATGGAGCAGAAACTTTTTTGTCAACATCTTTCCCCCTTTAAAAAAGGGCGGCATCGATGCCCGCAACAGGGTATCAAAGAGGAGCGTGAACCCCTATCAAGAAAATCATCCCCCTCTCAAAATAAGCTGATGAATGGTTCCATGTCCCCTTTAGAGAGGGGGCAAGGCCAAGATAGATACCGGCTTTTATCCAAATTACAGATGCCGCCCCTTAGATAAGCTTTTGACCGGGCTCACTGCGGTGGCGACTTAGTTCACTCTGACGAATCGGAACGAGTGGAACCACGCCGGGGGCTTAGGGCGAGCGGAATAATTAATCCAATCGCGGTGAGCGTGTTTAACCATAGTATGAATAAGGGTTAACCCGCACCAATTCATTGCGTCCATCAGGTATAATATAGATGACGGCGAAATACCTGGAGGATGGGATGAATAATAAGAAAAAGGTGGGGCTGGCATTAAGCGGCGGCGGGGCGCGCGGGCTGGCGCATATCGGGGTGCTGGACGTTCTGCACCAGGCAGGTATCCCCATAGATTTGATTGCCGGCACCAGCGCCGGGGCGATTATGGGGGCGGTCTACGCTTCACGTCTGGACACGGAAAAGATGCTGGAGTATGCCCTCGACCCTGCCTGGAAGAAGTTCACCCCGATGGTCGACCCCACCGTGGAAAAATCCGGCTTTCTCAAGGGCAGGAAAATCAAGAACCTGCTGACCGGCTTTATCGGCGGGGATTTAAAGTTCACCGACCTCAAGATTCCGTTTGCCTGCGTGGCTACGGATATCGATACCGGCGAAGAAGTGGTTATCAATAACGGCCCAGTGATAGATGCCGTCCGCGCCAGTATTTCCATCCCCGGTATTTTTACCGTGGTCAGGCGGGAAGGGCGCTACCTGGTCGACGGCGGACTAACCACGCCGGTGCCGATTAACGTTGTCCGGCATATGGGCGCCGATTTTATCATCGCCGTGAACGTCAACCCTGATGTATCCCAGCGTATGAGCAAGACCTCCACACAGCGGGCCAAAGCCCGCAGGGAACCCAACATTTTCCAGATACTGATGCAGTCCTTCTACATCACCACCTACTCGCTGGCACGCAGCTGCATGCTGGAAGCCGATATCACTATCGAGCCGGACCTGGGGCATACCACTTTCAGTGATTTCAGGCTGGCTAAAGAATTCATTGACTACGGCCGTGAGGCCGCCGAAGAAGCTTTACCGGAAATAAAAAGAAGAATCAAAGGATTAGGACTCTCATGAAAACCCAGATACAACGGCGCGTTGAGAAGGCCAGGGCAAAAAGAAATGCAGCGGTTATCTGCGAGGTGCCGTCCGGATGGGTGGTGATGGGCGATGTACAGTATACCCGCGGCTACTGCCTGCTGCTGCCCGACCCCGTAGTGCCCGACCTCAACTATCTTGATAAAGAGGCGCGCGACCGGTTTTTAACCGACATGGTTATCGTCGGTGACGCGCTGCTGGAAGTGACGGACACCTACCGCATTAATTATGAAATCCTCGGCGATATGAACCCGGCTTTACATGCGCATATCATCCCCCGCTACATGAGCGAACCAGAAGAACTGCGCAAGTTGCCGGTCTGGTTCTATGAACGCGAGCGCGTGGTCTTACCCAGGTTTGACGCCGAGCGTGATAAAGACCTGATGCGGCAAATCAGGACATCCATCCAGAACCGGTTGTAAAGCCATACATTTTTCTTGTCTTCTTCCTCCAGAATATAGTTAAATAATACGGTCATATGAAACAAACCAAAAGCCGGATGCACTTTGTTTATTACTTCGGGAGAGGTTTGATACGCTTCCTGGTGTTCTTCTTTGCTTTCTGGAAGGTAAAAGGCAAGGAAAACCTCCCCAAGGATAAGCCGGTACTCATCGTTTGCAATCACCTTCACCTCGCCGACCCTCCGATTATCGCCGCCAGCATCCCGCTTAAATGTAAGTTCATGGCTAAAGAGGACCTCTGGCATAACGCGTGGAGCCGTTTTTGGGTAGCCAACTTCGGGGCATTTCCGGTGCGCCGCGGCAGCATCGATACGGAGGCCATTCGCAGCGCGGAACGCGCCCTTAAAGAAGGCTTTTCCGTCATCATGTTCCCGGAAGGCGCCCGCAGCCCCAACGCTCAAATGACGCCAGCCCTGCCCGGCGCCGTTTTGATCGCCGCCCGCATGGGCGTTGCCCTCCTGCCGGTGAGTATTACGGGGTCGGAACACCTCCGTCATCTTAAATGGTGCTTCCTGCACCACCCTAAAATAGCGGTTACCATCGGCAAGCCCTTCGACCTCCCGCCCCATAATGGTAAAATTACCCGCGAACAGCGCCGCGAGATGGCGGACCTTATGATGAGAAAAATAGCGGATATACTGCCGCCGGAATATCAGGGAGTCTATGGCACAGAAAATAAAACCGGTCATTGAAAAAGCCGGCAAGACCGGCTTCTGCTTCGGTGTTGAACGCGCGGTGAACCTGGTGGAGAAGGTCGCCCGCGAGCGCGGCGGCGTGGAAACCCTGGGGGATATTGTGCATAACCGGCAGGTGCTGAAAAAACTTGCGGATATTGGCGTAAAGTCTGTGAAAAACATCGATGAAATTAAAGGCGATACGGTGGTCACCAGTTCGCACGGCATCAGTCCTGACCTGGAAGAAAAAATCCGCGCCCGCGGCATTAAAATTATCAGCGGTACCTGTAATAACGTGCAGCGCGCCCAGTCCGCCGCGGAAAAACTGGCGGAGTCCGGCTTTTTTGTGATTATCTATGGCAACGCTAAACACGCCGAGGTCGAGGGCATCCTCGGCTGGGCGAAGAACCGCGGCCTGGCTACCATGGATGAAAAGGTCGTGGCGGCGCTCGACCCCTTCCCCCGGAAGCTGGGCATTCTCTCCCAGACAACCCAGGTACCCGCTAATTTTGCCAGGTTCGTGGAAAATATTCGCGGCATCGCTTTAACTAAGAATTCGGAAATCCGGTTTATCGATACCATCTGTCACCCGCTAAGAGAAAGACAGGAAGCCGCCCTCGAAATGGCGCACCGGGCCGATCTTATACTGGTAGTCGGGGGGTCTGAAAGCGCTAATTCTGAAAATATGGCCGAGCTTTGTTTCCCGGTCACCGAAACGCATTTAATCGAGACGGCTGCTGACATCAAACCGGACTGGCTTAAGGGCAAAAAGCATATCGGCGTTACGTCCGGGGCTTCCACGGCGGAAGATACCGTGGACGAGGTAATGAAAAAACTGAAGGAAATGAGTTAGTATTATGAGCGAGAAATCCACGCCAACCTGGCGCGAGAAATTGTATACCGACCCCATTCCAACCCTCCTGGCGGCGGAAAATAAAGCGATTGTCTATTTCACCCGGCGCGAGCTGCTGGGCGAAAAAGTGGAACCCATCAGCTATGTCTGGGAGCTACCACAACCGCAGAAGATACTCAAAAAACAGCAGGAGGACGGCTCCTGGGCAAGGGCGGTGAAAAAAGAGGCCTATCCCCCCAACCATTACGCGCTGGTGGAGGCCTTCAAGCAGTTCCGTATTCTGGTAGAGGAATACGCCTTCACCAAAGACCATGACGCCATCGCCAAAGCCGCCGAGTTTCTTTTCTCCTTCCAGACGGCAGAGGGGGATATCCGCGGCTTCATCGGCAACCAATACGCCCCGTATTACACCGGCTACCTGCTGTCCCTGCTGATCATGGCGGGCTATCAAGACGACCCGCGCATCGAAAAAGGCCTTAACTGGCTACTCTCCGTGCGCCAGACCGATGGCGGCTGGACGATTCCCATGCTCACCCACAAGCTGGATAAGGTAACGCAAAACAAAATCACATCAGAATTCGCCGAGCCGCTGCAAACAGACAGGTCACAGCCCTTTTCCCATAACTGGACGGATATGGCCCTGCGCGCTTTCATCGTCCACCCGGTCTACCGGAAATTTCAGGGCATCGTGGCGGCGGGGCGATTGTTAAAGTCCAGCCTCTTCAAGCCAGATAACTATACTTCCTATCAAAACCCCTCGTACTGGACCAGGTTCACTTTCTGGTGGCCCAACCTCCTCACCGCGCTGGAATCCCTGCGTCCTTTGCGCTTTCCCGCCACCGACCCGGATATTAAAAAGGCACTGGACTGGTTCCTGGAACACCAGGAAAAAGACGGCATCTGGAAGATTGAACAGGATAAAGAAATCAATCCTAAAGACGAAGAAGCGCGGCTCTGGCTGGGGCTAAGAATCTGCCGGATGCTGAAGAAGTACTGGGGGTAAAGGTGGTTTGGCCTATTGAATTCTTAAATCAATCTGAAGCAACCGCCGACTAATTCCTGTGTAAGCGGGATTCGCTCATCAACTTCATCAAGTAAGTCATCATGAGGCGAATCTCCGTGAACCAAATAGACCACTATTCCTTCTTTTTTAACCGCATTAACGGCAGGTACGAAATCACTATCACCTGCTATAATAAAAACCTCATCAATAATATGCTTCGCAGAAAGAGACATTAAGTCTAGCCCAAGCATCAGATCAACCTTCTTTTGTTCATATATTGGTGTGCCATCTTCTCTATTTCCACGGAAGGCAAGACGCCCCAACCTAACCTCAAATCTTGATGTACGCTGTAAAGCTCTGAAAAATCCCTGGGCTCTGCCGAATTTTTCCTTTTGCTCTACAGTTGGAGGGTTAGCTTGATATGGTAGGCAATGATAATAATATACCCTAATTATTTTCCTATCCGTTCCTGATTTATCAACAATATTGTTTACTAATTTGTTGTAATCAATTCTATGTCCTTGTCTTTTATTATCAAGTTCTCTATCCAAATACCCACCATCTATAAATACCGCAACACGATACATAACATACCCCCTGAAAATAAACATCCCCGGCATCTACAAACCCCAAAGGGAATGTAAACGCCGGGGATTTATCCACTCACCCAGATAGTGTATATTACTAGTATACACTTGTCAAGCGTTATGTCATATATAATTATAACAATATTATAAAATAATTGTGACTATACTACCACCCATTTTTTGTTAAAGAAGATTCTTATGTCTCTAAGATTATACTAAACAATGCTTTCTCCTCTCGCCTTGACTCCCCTTCCCGCACTCTCTATAATTTATCATAGTTTATCTATAGATTCGCCGGTATCCCTTTTCTCAATAAATAGCTTTGAGGGTGATATTGTTTAGCCAAATCCGCTCTCTTTTGTAGGAGGACAGATACATTGGATTATTTTTTAACTGAACAGCAAAAGACCATCAAGGACCTGGCGCGCCGCATCGCGGAAGAAAAGGTCTTACCCGTCCGCGCCCAGCTTGATGAGAGTGAAGAGTTCCCCTGGGACATCGTTAAAGAGCTGGCCGCCGCGGATATGTTCCGCGTTTTTATCCCGGAAGAATACGACGGCCTGGGCGGCGGCTGCCTCGACCTGTGCCTGGTCACGGAAGAGTTGAGCCGCGTGTGTTGCGGCGTCGCCACCACTTATGCCGTCAATGCTTTGGGCTGTATGACCTTGATTGAATACGGCTCGGAAGAGCAGAAGAAAAAATACCTGCCGGATATCGCCAGCGGCAAGCGGCTGGCCGCTTTCGCCATTACCGAGCCCACCGCCGGGTCGGACTCTTCCAACATTAAAACGACCGCGGAAAAGGTTGAAGGCGGCTACCTGCTTAACGGCACCAAGCAGTTTATCACCAACGGCGGCGAGGCGGAAATCTATACCGTTATCGCCCTGACCGATAAAAATAAAGGCGCTAGAGGCGCTTCCGCCATTATCGTGGAAAAAGATACCCCCGGCTTTACCTTCGGGAAAAAAGAAAAGAAGATGGGCATCCGCACTTCCGCCACGCGGGAACTGGTCTTCCGCAACTGCCTCGTGCCGGAAGCCAATATCATCGGCAAGCCCGGCCACGGCTTTATCCAGGCCATGCGCCTCTTCGATAAATCCCGTCCCGGCATCGGGGCTGAAGCAGTAGGGCTTTGCCAGGGCGCTCTGGAAGCCGCCGTGGATTATGCCGCGCAGCGCATCCAGTTCGACCAGGCGATTATCAATCAGCCCGTCGTCCAGCAGATGCTGGCGGACATGGCCATCCAGACGGAGGCCGCCCGCGCTCTGGTTTACGCCGCCGCCCGTTATGTGGATAGCGGCGCCAAGGATGTTACCGAGTACTCCGCCGCGGCCAAGGTTTTTGCCTCCGACGCCGCCATGAAGATTACGGTTGATGCTGTCCAGGTTTGCGGCGGCGCCGGCTATATGCGGGACTACCCGGTGGAAAAAATGATGCGTGATGCCAAGATTCTCCAGATTTACGAAGGCACCAACCAGATACTCCGCAACGCCATCGCCATGAACCTGCGCAAGAGGAAGGGCAAAACTGCATGAACATCATCGTCTGCCTGAAGCAGGTGCCCGGCACCACGGAAGTTAAGATAGACCCCCAAACGAATAGTTTAATCCGTCAGGGTATCCCCAATATCATCAACCCTTTCGATACCTACGCGCTGGAAGAAGGCGTGCGCCTTAAGGAAAAACTCGGCGGCAAGGTCACTGTCCTCACGATGGGCCCCCCGCAGGCCGATGCCGCTTTGAAAGAGGCCGTTTCTTTAGGCGCGGATGATACCATCCTGCTCTCTGACCGCGCTTTCGCCACTGCGGATACCTGGGCCACCGCCAATACGTTGGCCGGGGCTGTCAAAAAGATGGGCGCGTACGATATCATCATCTGCGGCCGCCAGACCGTTGACGGCGATACCGGGCAGGTCGGGCCGGAAATGGCGGAGATGCTCGGCGTCCCTTTTATCGCTTACGTCAGCAAGATAGAGGAAATCAAGGATAAATACATCCGTGTTACCCGCGCGGTGGAGGACGGCCATGAGGTCATCGAGACTACCCTCCCCGCCGTTATTACTGTCGCCAAAGAAATCAATACCCCCCGCCTCCCCTCTTTGCGCGGCATCATGAAATCCAAGAGCCATAAGATTACCACCTGGACGAACGCCGAACTCGGCCTCGACCCCAATTCCGTGGGGCTGGCCGGTTCTTCAACGCAGGTCATGAAAATATTCTTCCCGCAGCGCGTCACCAAGGCGGAAATCCTCTCCGGAGAAATTGACAAGCAGGTGGATACCTTAATCGATAAACTGAAGGAAACCAGGCTGATATAAATCTCCCCTTGCCCCTCTTTTCTAAAGAGGGGAAGATTGAATATAAACAAAGATAATATGGTTTAGCTAATCATCTTCTCCCTTTGAAAAAGGGAGAGTGAGAGAGGGATTTAAGACCTTGGGCGTAAAAATAGACAGGTTAAAATGTACGGGGTGCGGGGCCTGCACCTACGTCTGCCCGGTGAACGTGCTGGAACTGGTGGATATGAAAAGCACGGTGAAAGAAGGCTGCATTTCCTGCGGCAAGTGCGTGGAGGCTTGCAGCTTTAAAGCGATTACGCTGGAAAAACCGGCCCCCAAGAAAGGCTGATTTAATTGTTATGGGAATAATTATCGACCCCGAAAAATGCGTCGTCTGCGGCAGCTGTGTACCGGCGTGCCCTTTTGGCATACTGGAATTTGCGGATAATAAAATCAACATCAAGGAAGGCTGCACGCTTTGCGGCGCCTGCCGGGATGTCTGCAATTATGACGCTATCACCATGGAAAAAATCCAGGCAGCCGCTACCCCCGATAGTAACAACTCCCGCGGCGTCTGGGTCTTTGCGGAAACCCGTCAAGGCGCGCTGAAAAAGGTCGGCTACGAGCTTTTGTCTCGCGGCCGGGAATTGGCGGACACTTTAAAGACGGAACTCTGCGCCGTCGCTTTAGGGCACAATATTGCCGATGTGGAAAATCTGATTGCCCAGGGCGCGGACAAGGTGTATTTAGTCGATAACCAGGATTTAGCGGATAACCAGGAAGATTATCTCACTCACAGCCTGCTCAACCTGATTAAAGAACATAAGCCGGAGGTTGTCCTGGCCGGCGCCACCGCTTTAGGCCGCTCCTTCTTCCCCCGCGTGGCGGCCATCCTGAACACCGGCCTGACCGCCGACTGCACCGGCCTCGATATAGATACAGAAAAACGACTTCTCCTGCAGACCCGCCCCACCTTCGGCGGCAACATTCTGGCCACCATTCTCTGCCCCAATAAGCGGCCCCAGATGTCCACGGTGCGCCCCCGCGTCTTTAAGCAAACCAATTCCGACCCCAGCCGTAAGGGGCAAATCATTAAAGTTGATTTTAAAAAAGAGAGTGTCACCGCTAGAACCAAATTATTAAGCTTTGTGGAAGACCTGACGGAAAAAGTTAAGCTGGAGGACGCGGATATCATCGTTTCCGGCGGGCGCGGCCTGGGCAAAGCGGAGAACTTTAAGCTCCTAGAGGAGCTGGCGGAGACGATGGGCGCGGCTTTAGGCTCTTCCCGCGCGGCGGTGGACGAGGGGTGGATACCCTATAGCCATCAGGTGGGCCAGACCGGCAAGACCGTCTGCCCCAAGCTTTATATCGCCTGCGGCATTTCCGGCGCTATCCAGCATTTAGCGGGTATGCAGACATCCGATTGCATCGTGGCGATTAACGATAACCCGGACGCCCCCATCTTCCAGGTGGCGCATTACGGCATCGTCGGCGACCTTTTCCAGGTTGTCCCAATGATGATTAAAAAGCTGAAGGGGTAAGGTTATTTCACCTCATCCGTTGACCCCAGATACCACCCGTAGGCAAAGAATATCAGTATTATCCACATAAGGTGCCCGCCATTAAACAGCCAGTCCCAGAAACTCTTGTATATCTGCCCCGTGTTTCTGTCCCGTCTCATCGCCGTTCCTTCCCGTTCATACCATTATCGGCACTTTATGCCGGGAATCGCAAGTATTTTATGCCGGGAATCGCAAGTATTTTATGCCACCATAAATTCCTCTCCCGTATGCAGGGGTTTACCTCACCCCTGTAATGTGTTAGACTTTAACTACAATAGAAAAGTGTTCCGTTACTCCCCTCTTGGCCAAATCTGCTGATGGTCATTCCCCCTTCCAATTAATTCCGGTTTTCCCTGTTTTCATTATTCCCTAGGATATTCTGTTTCTTTTTACGGCATTTCATACGGGCAATAAAACAAAAGGAGAAAGTCATGGCTAAAGTAAAAAACGGAGATACGGTGAAAGTCCATTACACCGGCAAATTGGCGGACGGCACGGTATTCGATACGTCTGACGAGAACAAGCCGATGGAATTTGTGGTCGGGGACGGCAAGGTAATTGAAGGTTTTGACACGGCTGTCGTCGGCATGGAACCCGGCGAGTCCAAGACCGTGCAAATCCCCGCGGAGCAAGCCTATGGCCCGCGCCAGGACAAAATGGTCATGGTGGTTGACCGTAAAAATGTCCCGCCGAACATCGAGCCTAAAGTCGACCAGATGCTGCAGGTACGCCATAATGACGGAACGACCTTCATGGTCAGAGTCACCGATGTCTCGGAAAAAAGCCTGACGCTGGATGCCAACCATCCGCTGGCGGGCAAAGACCTTACCTTCGATATCCTCCTGGCTGAAATTGCCTGATGCAGAGGTAAACCTGCTGACATATCGTCTTGCCAGAATCGCTGCCTATCCCCTATAATATTTAATTGTTATGATTATCCCGGAGTGGAGGTGAGGCGGCATGGATGTTAATGTAGCCCAACTGCTGCGCGAGCCCATCGGTTCCATGCGTGACTTTCAAGTCGATGAGGTTATTGATATTACCGGTGAGGGGAAAAAGAATAGAATTCAGGGCAACTGCAACATGCTCCGCACCCAGCGCAGTATCCTCGTCAAGTGTGCGCTGAACACGGAACTGGAACTGTTCTGCAGCCGGTGTCTGGGCAGTTTCCGGCACCCGGTAAAAATAAAGTTTAACGAGGAGTTTTTTCCCACGATAGATGTGCAGAGCGGCGCGCCGGTGGCCCAGCCGGAGGAGTCCGGCTCCTTTACCATCAATGAGCAGCACATCCTCGACCTGACGGAGGCAGTCCGCCAGTACGCTTTACTTGCCGTCCCGATGAAACCGCTCTGTAGAAAAGACTGCGCCGGGCTCTGCGTCACCTGCGGCAAGAACCTGAACCAGGGCAAATGCGCTTGTCCCCCCGAGAAAATCGACCCCCGCTGGTCAAAGCTGGCGGACTTTAAGTAATTTCTGTTATAATAGACCCTGAAGAACGGAGTTAGATATGGGAGCTTTACCAAAACGCAAAAAGAGCAAGTCTCGTGCCGCGCAGCGGCTAAGTCATAACGCCTTAACGCCTCCGGCGCTGGTGGAATGTCCCCAGTGCCATACCGCGATAATGCCCCACCGCGCCTGCCCTACCTGCGGCACTTATCAGGGCCGGGAAGTCATTAAGATAAAATCGCCCAAGAAGGCCGCCGGCTAGCCCAGCGATAGTATAAAAGACCCCTTTACTGATTCGTCTATTGAATCCGTACCTGAAGGGGTTTTTTTATACTTTTATAATTCTACGGAGGAGGTTAGCTACCGAGATGACACAGACAGCCTGGGTATTTCCCGGTCAGGGTTCACAATCCGTAGGCATGTGCCGCGACCTCTATGACAACGTAAAATCAGCCAGAGAGGCCTTTGAACAGGCGGATAAGGCCCTGGGCTTTCCCCTGTCTAAATTATGCTTTGAAGGCCCGGAGGAAGAACTCCGCCAGACCATCAACGCCCAGCCCGCCCTCGTTACCGCCGGTTACGCCTGCCTTCAAGCCGCGCGGGAAATTTCCGGCCGTAAACTGCCCGCTCCGTCTTTCGTGGCCGGGCACAGCCTTGGCGAATACACCGCTCTACTGGCCGCCGGAGTCTTCGATTTTCCCACTGCCGTCCGGCTCGCCCGTGAAAGGGGCCGCCTGATGCATGAAGCCGGTCAAAAACGCGCCGGCGCCATGTCCGCCGTCATGGGACTGGATGAAGCTAAACTCGCCGAGGTCTGTAAAGCCTCGGACACCGTTATGGCCAACATCAACTCCCCGGGGCAGATTGTCATCAGCGGCGCCGCCGATAATATCAAAAAAGCTATGGAACTGGCCGCCGCCGCCGGGGCCAGCCGCGCCGTGCCGCTCCAGGTCAGCGGCGCTTTTCATTCCCCGCTGATGCAGCCAGCCGTCGATGGCATGATAAAATACCTGGATGCCACCGCGTTTAACAAACCGGCTATCCCGATCATCGGCAACGTGACCGCTTTGCCCCTCGCCACCCCGGAAGAGGTAAAAACCGAGCTTACCAAACAGCTCACCAGCCCGGTTCAGTGGATTCGCACCATCGAATATATGGTCCAACACGACGTTACCACGATTATAGAAATCGGCCCGGGCAGGGTGCTGGCGGGGCTTATCAAACGCATTAACAAAGAAATCGCCACCCAGAACCTCGGTGATTTGAACGCGATAAAGGCTCTGGAGTAAATCTCCCCCGGCCCCTCTTTTTCAAAGAGGGGAAGATGAACTCATCACAGAGATAAACGGGTAAATACCATCATCCTCTCCTTTCGTCAAGGGAGAGTGGGAGAAGGATTTAAACAGGAGGTAATCATGGACCTCTCGAATAAAGTAGCCGTCGTTACCGGCAGCGCCCGGGGCATTGGCAAAGCCATTGCTCTAAGACTGGCGGAGGCCGGGGCGGATATCGTCGTCAATGATATCGCCGCGGCGGCGGAAACGCTGGAAGGCACCGCTAATGAAATCAAGGCGCTGGGTAGAAAAGCCCTGGCCGTCACCGCCGATGTCAGTTCCGCGGCGGATGTAAATGGCATGATAGAAACCGCCGTCAGCACCATGGGTAAAGTCGATATCCTGGTCAATAACGCCGGCGTGACGCGTGACCAGCTTATCATGCGCATGTCCGACGAGGAATGGGATACTGTTCTCAATATCGACCTCAAGAGCGCGTTTCTATGCACCCGCGCTGTCCTGCGGCACATGATGAAGCAACGTTCCGGCAGAATCATCAGCATTGCCAGCGTGGTAGGTCTCATGGGCAATGCCGGGCAGGCCAACTACGCTTCCGCCAAGGCCGGGATTATCGGCCTGACCAAATCCATCGCTAAAGAAGCGGGCTCACGCGGGATTACCGCCAACGCTATCGCCCCCGGCTTTATCGAGACGAAGATGACGGAGAAATTGGACGAGAAACAGAAGCAGGCTTTTCTGCAGCATATACCGCTGGGGACCAGCGGCTCGCCGCGTGATGTGGCGGAAGTCGTGGCATTTTTAGCTTCCGATGCAGCGCGTTACGTTACCGGGCAGGTCATCGCCGTCGATGGCGGTATGGCGTTAGGTTAAAGCCTACCCGTTTTTTTCTCCGGCAGTTTTATCCTGCCATCGCCGCGCCTCATTTTGAACTCTTTCAGACAGGTGAGCACTTCACTATCAGTAATATCATGCCAGTAGCGGTAGTAGTCCGAGACATAGAACTCCGGGTTGGTGCCGATAACGCAGGCAACCACTCTATCCGCCACCTTCTTTAAATCATTAACGACGCGTTCCGGCCCCACCGGCACCGCCGCGATTACCCTGTCCGGTTTGCGTTTGCGGATGGATGTGATGGCGGCTTTCATCGTATAGCCGGAAGCCAGTCCGTCATCCACGATAACCACCGTGCGACCCGTTATGACGAGCGGCCGACGGTCTTTATGATAAAGCAGGCTCCGCTGCTTGATGTTCGCCCTCACCTGGTTCACCTGGTAGTTTATCTGCTGTTGGGTCAAGCCCGCGTGTTTGACGATATTCTCGTCCAGGATGATGGTGCCGTCGTCGGTGACGGAGCCGAAGCCGCCTTCAGGACTTAGCGGCAGCGGTATTTTCCGCGATATTACCAGGTCGAACTCCGCACCGATTGCCAGAGCCACCCCCAGGGCCACCGCCACGCCGCCGTTGGGTATCGCCAGCACAATGGCTGAACTGCCGGTAAATTCCGTTAATTTTTCCGCCAGCTTGCGCCCGGCGTCATAGCGGTTTTCAAAAACCGGTTCTTCCGAAGTATGACGCATTTAAAAAAGTCTCCCATTTCACCGTCATTGCGGGGAGCGTTAGCGACGTGGCAATCTCAATCATTTATCAAGTCCTATCCAGGAGATTGCCGCGTCCCGATTCGCGGGGAAAAAGGGAATACTTATCGGGACTCGCAATGACACTATTAATTATTCTACCAGCTTAAATTCGTTAACATCCACCAGACCGAGGTCGGTCAGCCGCAATTCCGGTATCACCGGCAGCGCCATGAAGGACAGCGCCGCGAAAGGCGCCGGCAGCGTGCAGCCCCGTTCCCTGGCTTGCTTTTCCAGTCGCTCCAACCCGGCCACCACTGTTTCCAGCGGTTCATCGGAAAGCAGTCCGGCTATCGGCGTGGCCAGGCTGTCCAGCGCCTTGCCCCCGGCCGCCACCGCGATGCCGCCTTGTATCCGCTCTATTTCTTTGACCGCCGCGTAAATATCCTCGTCACTCGTGCCTACCGCCACGATGTTGTGCGAATCGTGGGCAGTGGAAGACGCCAGCGCGCCTTTTTTCAGCCCGAAGCCGCTGACCAGCCCCACCCCGATATTTCCCGTGGCGTTATGCCGCTCCACCACCACCGCTTTGAGAATATCCCGCCCGGTGTCCGGCACAATACAGCCGTCTTTTACCGTAGCTTTTACCTGTTTCCGGCGGGTGATTATCTGCCCCGGCACCACCTCGATGGCCAGGGACTCCGCACCTTTGGCTTTTAGCTTTAAGGCGTCAACGGAAAACGACTTTACCTTGACCGTGCGGTTCAATTTATTAGCGGCGGCTTCCGGCAGATTGAAGAGCGGCTGGCCACCCTGCGCCGCCGCTTTACCGCGGTAATAAACGGTATCGATGGTGAAATCTTTCAGGCTATCGAGGACGATGAGATTGGCGTAATAGCCGGGCGCGATTGCCCCCAGCCCCGCCAGCCGGAAATAAGCGGCCGTATTGATGGTGGCTAACTGTATTGCCCGCACGGGGTTGAGCCCCAGCCGGATGGCTTTGCGCACCACAGCGTCGATATCCCCGTCATGTAAAATATCCTCGGCATGGCGGTCATCCGTTACAAAGCAACATCTGGGATAGGTTTTGTCCGTTACGAGGGGCAGTAACGACTCCAGGTTCCTTTCCGTGGAGCCTTCCCGTATCATCACGTACATGCCCCGCCGCAGCTTTTCCTCCGCCTCCGCCAGCGTGACGCTCTCGTGGTCGGAACGTATCCCCGTCCCGATATAGGCGTTCAGGTCCTTCCCGCTGACGCTGGGCGCGTGGCCGTCCACCGCTTTGCCGGCAGCGGACGCTATTTTCTTCAGCATCCCCTCGTCCCCGAATAAAACGCCGGGGTAATTCATCACTTCACCCAGCCCGATGCATTCCTTGAATTTCAGTATTTTCTTGATGTCTTCCGCCCCCAAAACCGCCCCGGAGGTTTCCAGGTGCGTGGCCGGCACGCAGGAAGGCGCCATCAGGAACAGGTCGAAGGGCAGCCGCCGCGCGCTGTCCAGCACGTACCTGATGCCCTCCACCCCACAGACGTTGGCAATCTCATGCAGGTCGGTCACGATGGCTGACGTGCCGTGCGGCACCACCGCCCGAGCATACTGCCCCACGTCCAGCATCGAGCTCTCCAGGTGGACATGCCCGTTGATTAACCCCGGCGCGATATATTTACCCTTCAGGTCGATTATTTTTCTGGCTTCCTGGTAATCGCCCACCCCCGCGATTTTACCGTCGTAAACGGCTACGCTGGCTTTTTCCACTGCGCCGTTAAATGTGTTGACCACCCGGGCGTTCGCCAGGATGAGGTCGGCGGGAGACTCGCCTTTGGCGACGGAAATGAATTTTTGTGCCTTACTGATTTTTGTCATCGTTCACACCCTATACATTTTAGGAATTTCGGAATATCGCTTAAATCATTCAGGAAATAGTCCGGTTTTGCGGCCATCACTTCTTCTTTAGGAAGGAGCCCGGTACCGACAGCTATAGTAACGATGCCCGCTTCTTGCCCGGCATTGATGTCGGTAGGGGCATCACCGATAACGTAAATATTTTCCGGCTTGATTGCCCCACCGTTCAGGCGGCTTGCTCTTTCGATGGCCTTGCGGATGATTATCGTACGGTTTTCGCTATCAGAGCCAAACCCGCCGCATTTGAAATAGCCGTCGATATTTCCCTGTTTTAGCTTCATCAAAGCCGCCGGTTCCAGGTTGCCGGTTTCCAGTCCCAGGATAACATCTTCCCTGGCGGAAAGCAGCGGCAGCAACTCTTTAACGCCCGGCTTAATGTGAAAGTTGACCACGGCCAGTTCTCCGGGGAGAAGCTCAAGATAACGTTTTTCTACGGCCTTCAGTTCCTTATCTGACAATTGCCTACCGAGAAGCTTCCCGGCGACATTTTTAAAAATACCGCGGTCGGTAGCCCCGATCAAAACACGGACATCCACAGTTTGCCGTACATTGAATAGTTCCTGAAATGTCCGGTTAATGGCTCTATGGGTAGCGCCTTCCGCCCGGAGTAAAGTCCCATCGATATCAAAAAGCAGCAGCTTTTTCACCCGCTACTCCTCCTTTTCCCCAATATAAAGGAGATGATTTGACGCTCCGATGATGGATTTCTCCGTGCTGATAGAGAACAGCAAATCCAGCCAGAGTTGCCGTCTTTTACCTTGGAGGGAATTATACATTTCATCGCGGATGCCGCCGGTTTCTATCCCGGCCAGCGCCAGCGTTTTAAACCCCGCCTGCTCATGCAGCGGTGTAATTTCTTCAACTGTGGCAAAATAGCCGCGGAAGTTACCTTTCTGATATGCTAAATCGGCATCTTTTCCCTCATGAATAACGGACCGCACATCTTTCTGAAACTCGATGTATTGCGGGAGGTCCTTCATCACGTCTCCCCAGATGCCGTACCGGCTGATAAAGGTGGAGAATATTAGTCCGCCTTTTTTTAAACGCAGAAAGGCCTGCTGCAACACCGCTTTCCGGTCTTCTTCCAGAATCAGGTGGTAAAGCGGCCCCATGATGAGTGCCACGTCATAGTCATTTCCCATGACCGCGCTAAGGTCGCGCGCGTCGGCCACCAGGCAGGTTACCTTTTCTCCCAGCTTCTCATCTTTGACTCTTTTTTTACAGGCTTCCAGCAATCCGGGGGAGAAATCGACGGCGGTAACGGTATAGCCGCGCTTGGCGAGAGGAATTGTATAAGCGCCGGAGGCGGCGCCGATTTCCAGGATTTTCCCCCGCCTTGGGAGGTATTTATCCAGGTAGCGCCAAGTCATATCGCGTTCCAGCTGGTGCCTGTCCAGACGACCGCTTTCTTTTTCGACGCTATCGTCATAAAACTGCCTGATATCGCTGGTATCGTCGACCAATCAGTCCTCCAGGTAGCAAATGTCCGGCAGGTTGCGGTATTTTTCATCACAATCAATACCAAAACCGACGATAAATTTATCCGGTACGGTGATTCCCGTATAATCTATTTTTAACGGCACCCTTCTGCGGGAAGGCTTATCGGTCAGCGCGCATATTTTAACCGAGGCCGGTTTCTTCTTTTTTAGGTAGTCCATCAAAAATGCGACAGTGTTTCCCGTGTCTATAATATCTTCAACTACCAGCACATGCCGGCCTTTCACCTTCAGGCGCAGGCCGCGTACCATTTTAACGCTGCCGGAACTCTGCCGCCCGCTGCCGTAGCTGGAGCACCTGACAAACTCTATTTCCAGCGGGAAATCCAGCTCTCTGGCAAGGTCCGCCATAAAAAAGCAGGAACCTTTAAGAATACCCAGTAAAATCGGATTTTTATCCCGGTAGTCCCGGGTGATTTCCGCCGCCAGACGTTTGATGGTTGCTTTTATTTCTTTCGCGGAGATTAAAACCGGTGGTTTAGTTTGAGGATTCATAGTGAAATTATAGACTTTCACCGCACGTATGTCTATCATCCGCCGGCGGCTAACGGAATGCTGGTTGCATTGGTTGCCCTTCCCCGGCTATCTATGTACCCACTTCTCATACCGGCGCCAGATTCTGAACCAGACGCGGGAGATGGAATCGATAGCATCCGCCAGCACGGCGGCGCTTAGCTGCTCCAGCGATAGCTCCGGCGAGGCCAGCGTTTTCCAGTTTTCTCCGGTGACATCTCCGCACTCGTATTGCGGCGGAAAGAAGCGGTACGATACCAGATAAGACCGGTGGCAGATGGCGTTCATGAAGTCCCAGACGTTTTTATTGCCGGGGCCGAACGTAGACTCGTAAGCCCTCTGCTGCAATTCTTCCTCGACCGCGCTTAAAAACGACTTCTCGTAGGCTTTTTCGCTGTTCTTTTTCACCGCGCGGGCCGGGTAGCCGCCGATATCGTAGAAAAACCGGTTGTTCGGCTTATCGATTTCAAAGAATTTTTTAATCTCATCATCCCAGGTTTTTTCCATCAGGCCGTGGATGTTTTTCCCGCTGGAAAACGGCCGGCTGTCGCAGTGGACCGGCACATGCGCATCCGCCACGTAATGACTCAACATGAAAAGCCACAGCGCCACCTGGTTATCCGTCGGCGCTACCGGCGAGCCTTTATCCTGGTCCTCCTGCACCTTCAGCTGGTCGATGACCGCCTCGGCGATGGACTCGCAGCGGTCGGGCAGGTTGTCATTCGGGTCGGTTACGTTGAACGCCTTCTGCCGCACCGGCGATTGCTCTCCATACTGGTAGATAAGGTATTCTTTCGGCAGCGCTTTTATTTTCTCCGGGGGCATGGAGACCGTTCCCGCCGGCGCCTTATCATAAGGCGCGAATTTCAGCACGTGTTTGTCCGCCATATCCTTGATTAAGTCGTCCGGATACCAGGCGCCGTTAATGACGCCGTCTTTATGGTCCTTGAACCACTTGATTAGCTTCTCGGCGTACTTCCGGTCGTCATCCGCCAGCCCTGCCTTTTTTTCCTCCAGCCGCTTAATCGCCATAAAAGCGAGCCAGGCATGAGTATACTTTTTCATTTTTAGAAACCTCTCAATACTTTATTCAGGTTTCAGTGCGGCATGAGTATATCCCCATCAGGCATCTTTGTCAATACGTTCGCCCGGTACCTATAGCCGCTAAAGACAAAGCTTTCGCCGGTACAACCTCTTTACGTCACGTGCGTAATGAATTATAATATATTGGTTAATTCATATAAGTAACCCTGGAGCAAAAATTGGGCGTTTTATATATCGTTTCAGCGGAAGAAGGAACTGGCAAAACGGCTATCTGCGCCGGTATTGCCATCAACTTCCTGAACGCGAATAAAAAAGTAGGTTATTTGAAGCCGCAGGCCGCGGAAAAAGGCGTTGCGGATGGCGATATCGCTTTCATGAGGAAGACCCTCGGCCTGACCGACCTCGTAAACGCGCCGGACATTATCCAGGGGCGGGACGTCGTCCTGGTGGAAGCCAGGCTAGGAGCTAAAGCCACCGACCCTGATAGCAAAGATGCCTACGGTGCGGCCAAAGAAATGCAGGCCAAAGTCATCGCCGTGGAAAGTTTTACCGGACGGCCAGCCCAATATGCCGCACTTTATAAAGGCTTCGGCGATAGTTTCCTGGGAGTAGTGATTAATAAAGTACCGCCAACCCGTCTGAAGCAAGCCAGAGAAACGGCCGGAACCGGCGATATTAAAGTACTCGGGGTTATCCCGGAGAACCGTGTCCTGCTGGCGATTACTGTCGCCGAGCTGGCGGAAAGCATTAAAGGCAAGATAATCAACAACAGTGAAAATGCCGGGGAACTGGTGGAAAACTTTCTGCTGGGCGCCATGACGCCGGATTCCGGGACGGAATACTTCGGGCGGAAGAGCCGTAAAGCGGCAGTCATCCGGCAGAACCGCCCGGATATGCAGCTGGCCGCGCTGGAAACCCAGACGAACTGCATGGTACTGGCCGGCAGCAGCGAACCCCCGATTTATAATGTCCGCGCCAAAGCAGAAAAAAAGGGCGTGCCCATCATCGTCACGGAATCAGGCATTGAAGATATCGTAAAAAATATTGAAAGTTCTCTATTAAAAACCCGCCTGAACCAGGAAAAGAAACTGGCTAAGCTGGGTGAAATAATCAAACAGAACCTGGATATGAAAGTATTCGGGTAAGAAGAAAGGGGCTTTATCAACATACCAGTCTAACCGTCATCCGTGTTTGATGATGTTTCCCCGCGCTTTCATCAAGAGGCAGCTGGGCAGGTTCCTGGGGTGGTTTTATTGCTCTGGGAATTTTTATTTGGTAAAGCAACAGACGGGAAAGAAGGAATGAGAAAATACCTTACGGCGACCCGGCCATTTTTAAATAACGGGAATAAAATTTTTAAAGGGGGGCAGGTGATTGAATGCTTTGGGTAGGCACTTGCTGGTAGAGCTTCACGATTGCAACCGGGAGGCTCTAAACGATCTGGACCTGATCCGTGACGTCATGGTCAAGGCCGCAATCGATTGCGGCGCCGTAGTACTCGGTAATTCCTTTCATCGTTTTAGTCCGCAGGGGGTGAGCGGGGTGGTGGTTATCGCGGAATCTCACATTTCCATCCATACCTGGCCGGAATACGGCTATGCAGCGGTCGATGTATTTACCTGCGGCACCTCCGTTAACCCGGAAATAGCCGCCGAGGTACTCATCGATAGGCTCGGGTCCAAAAACCATTCTCTTACTGAAGTTCCGAGAGGAGTCCTGGTAACCGTCTAGAAAACGGGATTTTTTATGGATAACGACCCAGATAATCAATGGCTTAATGAAAAAGTTAGCGATAACCTAGTTTACCGCAACCGGATTAAAGAGGTACTTTACGAAGGAAAGACGCAGTACCAGTCTGTCCGGATAGTGCGTTGTTTCGGCCTGGGTGTTTGCTTGGTATTGGATAATAAACTTCAATCCACCGAGAGGGACGAGTTTATCTATCACGAGGCGCTGGTGCAGCCGGCCATGCTCGCCCATCCAATGCCGGAAACCGTATTTATCGCAGGTGGCGGCGAGGGCGCCACGTTGCGGGAAGTCCTGCGCCATAAGACCGTTAAAAAAGCGGTGATGGTGGATATAGATGAAGAGGTAACCAACTTAAGCAAAAAATACCTGCCGGAACATGCCGGCAAGTCATTTGAAGACAAGAGAACGGAATTACACCATGTTGACGCCCGCGGCTTTTTAGAGCAATCTAAAGATAAATTCGATGTGATTATTATTGATTTACCGGACCCTATGGAAGAAGGCCCGGCAGCCATGCTTTTTACGCAGGAATTTTACCGGATAGCCATAAACCGCCTCACCGCTAATGGTATTATTAGTGTCCAGGCGGGCTCTACTTCATTAACTGAATTATTGAATTTTACTGCCGTTTTTAACACCCTGAAAAGCGTTTTTCCCATCGTAGTTGGATGTGCGATAAACGTTCCGTGCTTCGGCGTGCCGTGGGGCTTTTGCCTTGCTTCATCCAACCTAAACCCCACAACACTAATTCCCGCCGAAGTAGATAAAAGGATTAAGGCCCGCAGCCTTAAAGCATTTAAGTTTTACGACGGCATTACCCACCAGGGAATGTTCAACCTGCCCAAATACCTCCGGGAAGAAATGTCCCGGCAGACCAGACTTATTACGGATAATAATCCTCTGTATATGTACCGGAAATAACCGGCATCAATTAACACCATTTATTTTCAAGCAATAGCCCCGGCAATTCACTCAATCCAAGACTGCAACTATTCCCTTACGAGCGGCTTTAACGGTATTTTATCCGGCGCGCTTTCAAGAAGTTTCTCGTAATACTCATTTAATATAGAATGATATTCAACGCCAAGGTATCGAGACTCTGAAAGGGTATCATAACTTTCAAAGAATAGGAAACGCAATATTTCCCCAAATTGCGCCCTGGTGATAGTCTTGCCCCCGGTTGAAATCGGCCAATCCAAAGGCACAATCACCAAATCCTGCTTTATGCCCTGCTGCTGATTTCTATGTAAAGGCGGCTGATGATAGTCAATACAAATTTCATAGGCTTTAGCCCCGCGCGCTCTTAACTCTTTGTTTCTTTGAAGCTGAAGCCCGAATAAGTCCTTTTTGACTTCAGCATCATGCCGCTGTTTCTTGGTCAGGCTTGAGTCATTCTCATCATCCAGTTCAAATATTATCAGCTTACATTCAGGCATTTCTTTCAACATTCTCTTATAACAGTCTTTTACCAAAGGAGGTGTAACCCTGCGATAACACGGCTCGCCGTCATTATCTTTTGCGCCAAGAAAATCGATGTATAAAAATTTAGTACGAACAGAATATTCAAAAAACATAAAGCCAATAACAGCGCCTTCACGTTTGGCAACCGTTAGATATTCATACAACGTAAGCTGGTGGTTCTTTTTGCTTTCATGGTAATCATCGAGCCATTTACCGACGTCATCTGGATTCTCGCGTAATTCATAACGTATCCGCTGTTTAAACAGGTCGCAAAAATCATCAAAGTCATTATCGGTGTTTTTCTCGATTCTCCTGACTGTAACATCTTTACGCATACGCCGTTTAATACGGGTTAAAATAGCACCCGCGGTAATCCCGGTGATTCCTAATATGCCAAAGGCGATGGAAATTACTAATTCAGCCGTGTCCAATTTTCTGCCTTTTTTCCGATTATTGTAATCCACGCATTTTGAATATGCAAGCGTGAAAATTATCCGGGCGCCATTGTAAAAAAATAGACCGGTGAAAACTAAATCTCACCGGTCTATCTTTGTGCCAGCAATTTTAGAGGACTATTTAGCGGTTAGTCCGCATTTTGCTAAAGCAGTCAGAGCAATAAACGGGTCTGCCCTCGCGAGGCTCGAAAGGTACTTCCGTATCCTTGCCGCATTCGGCGCAGACAGCAGGATACATCTGCCGGGTCTTCATACCGCCGGTGCCAGCGCGCTCAGCTTTCCTAGCCTGACGGCAGGTGGGGCAGCGTTTGGGTTCGTTGGTATAACCCTTGGATTGGAAGAACTCTTGTTCCGCAGCGGAGAACGTGAACTGGGTGCCGCAATCGGAACATGTCAACGTCTTATCCTGAAAAGCCACGGATGACCTCCTTTCTTCAGTTAGTTGGTTAGAGCTAAGGTCATCCGTAACTGGGTCAGGTTTAAGTAATGTACTATCATTTGCGATAACCTAGACAGAAAACCACCGTTGGATATTATATAATGGCGTTTTTCTTTTTGCAATAGGTATGAAAGTAATTTTTTATAGCTGGTATTCCTCGTTGCCTGCCTTATATTTCCCCGGATGAGACAAAAGTTACATCCAAGCTCATTGCCCGTTCTTATAATATTCCCGTATTCTTTACCCCAAGGGACTATGGCTATGAAAAGGAGGATATTATGACTCTTGACCAGGCCATTGAACGGAAGCTCAATAACCTTAGAATCTGGAACCTTGTTGTCGGGCTTGTACTTGCGGTACAGGCAGTACTCATGGCTGTACTTACCAATAACTTCTCCCTTCCGGTAACAGCCACCTTCATGCAAGGGCCTCCCGGCAGTCCTGCAACACTTCACAATATATGGGATATTCAGACCGGCTGGGGTGTTTTCGCCTTTATGGCAATATCAGCCTTAGCGCTCCTGCTGATTGCGTCTCCCTGGGTCTTCCCCTGGTACAAGCGCAATCTGCTTGAAAGCCGGAATTACGGGCGCTGGATCGAGTATTTCTTCAGCTCTTCGATTATGATCGTGCTGATTTCCCAGATATGCGGTATCAGTGATATTGCCGCTCTACTGCCCATCTTCGGTATTAACGCCTGCATGATACTCTTCGGCGCGTTACAGGAAAAGTATGAGCGACCCGGTAAGCCAAGCTGGCTTCCATTCTGGTTTGGTAGTTTCGCCGGTATCATCCCTTGGATTGCCATAGTTATCTATGTTATTGCGCCCGGGGTAAGCACATCCCCGCCCGGGTTTGTCTACGGCATCATTGTTTCTCTCTTTGTTTTCTTTAACTGCTTTGCCGTCAACATGGTATTACAGTACAAGAAAGTGGGACCCTGGCGCGATTACCTGTTCGGTGAAAAAGTATACATTATTCTAAGTCTCACAGCTAAAGCTCTACTTGCCTGGCAGGTATTCGCGAACGTGCTGGTTTTGTAATGGTTTTAATCGGCTATCGCTAGCGGATTTGACTTTATCCAGGCAGTAATTGTAAAGGGAAGACCATGAGTATCCAGGTTATTACCGATAGCACCTCCGATATCCCTCCGGATACAGCGGAGAAACTCGGTATCCGCGTCGTGCCGATATACGTCCGCTTCGGGGCTAAGGTCTACCGCGACGGGGTGGACATGGATAGCGATACTTTCTATAAGACGCTGGCAAATTCACCGGTCCATCCCGCCACATCGCAGCCCACCCCGGAAGATTTCGAGAGTGTTTATAAGGAATACTGCCAGAAAGCTGAAGGCATAATATCCATCCATATCTCATCCAAAATAAGCGGGACCTATAACTCGGCCATGATCGCCAAAAAGATGCTCGGCAGTAAATGTCCCATTGAAATAATCGATTCCCGGTTCAATTCGGCAGGACTTGCCCTGGTAACGATGGCCGCCGCCAGAATATCCAAGACCCCCAAAAGTCTGGCGGCGCTTACGGAAGAAATCCGGGGAACCATCCGCCGGGTAGATATGTTCGGCTTTTTCAACACCATGAAGTATCTGGCCCGGAGCGGCCGCGTTAGTAAAACTATCGTTGCGGCGGCCAATATTCTCAATGTCAAGCCGCTGCTCACTTTCCATGAAGGAGATATTGTCCGGGCGGGACTGGTACGCAGTATTTCCCGCGGTATGGATAGGCTTTATAAATTCGTTCAGGGAAAACACAATATCGCGGAGATGATTATCGTTCACAGCGCCATCCCGGAGCAGGCGGAAAAACTCAAGCAACGGCTGGGTGATTTCTTCCCGGAAAATCAGATAAACATTATGAAAATGGGTGCCGGGCTGGGCGTGCACGGTGGGCCGGGTGTCTTATTGGTAGCTCTCCGTGAAAGTTGAGGAATGATTTGATGCAAAGGAGTAGACCTATGGGAACCCAGCAAATAATATTGCTCATTATCAACATCCTCGGCGGGGCGGCGGTTATCTTAAGTTATATCTACGGGTTGAAAGCCCAGACGGGCGGCGCGAATGTTCTGTGGGGCAATGTCGCGGAGAACGTCAGGCCGCTTTACTCGGTTTCGATGATTATCTCCGCCCTGGGATATTTTGCGTTCATCTATTACATTCTTTTCCGCATCGATCCTGCCGCATCGAACCTGGAATACAGTCTCTTTTATGCCATTTTCCTGGTGATTCTTGTCGCTTCCGCTTTCTGGATGCCGCTGACGAATATGTATGTGAATAACCCCGGCACCGGCCTGTGGATAGGTGTGCGCAGCGTGCTGGCTTTAGTGGGCCTCGGTTCGATTGCCTTGGTATGGGCGCTGCTTTCTCTCCAGGTAGATACCCGCGGCATTGCTTACTGGCTGGCCGTAGCCGGGGCCGGTTATTTCGCGCTTCATACCGTTGTCCTGGATGCCATTGTCTGGGCGGCTTTGTTCAAGTGATAAAAAATACCGGATTCGGTACCCCCAAATTTTTGACACATATCGATTGAGTTTATATACTTAAATCATCAAGCTGAATCCAGCTGCAAATCCAAACAAGCCGAGGTATTTTTTTATGGAATTAAAACCTTTTACCACCGGTAACACCGTCCTGCTGCTCATCGATTTCCAGGAAAGGCTGTTCCCGGTAATGCATGACAGGGAAAAGCTCCTGAATAATGTGTTGAAACTCGTCAAAGGAGCTTTGGCCCTGGAAATACCCATCATCGTTACCGAGCAGTACCCCAAGGGACTGGGCCCCACCATCCCGGAGGTAAAAAGCCTTATCCCGAACTTTAAGGCGGTTGAAAAGGTGTGCTTTAGCTGCTGTGACGAACCTGCTTTCGCGGAAGCGCTGGCATCATTAAAACGCCAGCAGGTGCTCGTGGCCGGCATCGAGGCGCATATCTGCGTCTACCAGACGGCCGTGGCATTAGCGCGGGCGGGCTACCAGGTGGCAGTGGTCGGCGACGGCGTTGCTTCCCGCGATCCGGAGAATAAGCTGGTGACGCTTTTCAAGCTGGGGGCCGGGGGCATCAGCCCCACCACCACCGAAATGGCGCTGTTCGAGCTGTTGAAAGTAGCCAAAGGCGACCAGTTCAAGCAGATAAGCGCTATCGTGAAATAGATTCCGGCGTCATTGCGAGGAGTGAAACGACGAAGCAATCCTATGAATCGACTAAATACTCCATGAGATTACTTCGCCCCGACAAGCCGTGGTTTCGCAATGAAAGATAGTTATGATCAAGATATGAAATCATCTGAAACAAAACCGATGGAATGCCGGCGTTGCGGCGTCTGCTGCACCCGGCACCAGGCCTTCGTTACCCCTACGGATATCGACCGTATCGTGCAATACCTGGGGATAACGGTCAACGACTGGGAAGAGCTTTATGACGATTCGCGCTGGCAGTATTCGGAATACCGTCTCATACGCCACGTCGACGGCGCCTGCGCCTTTCTCAAGTATGACGGGGGGCTTTCTGCCTGCGCCATTCATGCCGTCAAACCCGCCTGCTGCGCCAACTGGCAGCCGGGGCCGGAAAAGAAAGAGTGCCGGGAGGGGCTGGAGAAGATCAGTGGTTGACAGTGAGATAGAATCAGTTAGACGCCCAGGTCAAGCGCAAAAACAATAGCCTTAGTTACCGCAACCATCTTTTCCGGAGACAACACGGCGATTCGTTCTATTAATCTGGACTTGGGGATAGTGAGGATTTCATCCAGGTTAACCACACATTTTACCGGCATCCCGTCTTTCTGATCAAGAAGCACCTCAACAGGAATTTCGCGGATGGTGCGGGTGACCATGGCTATGGTTACCGATGTCCTGACACCGTAAGCGGAATTTCTCGATAATAAAAGAGCCGGGCGTCTGCCAACGGGCGGTGGCAATTCAGCCCACCATATTTCCCCGCGACGCAATTACCACGGCTCCCTGGATAAAATCTCTCCGGATATGGCTATTTGTCCTTCACCCTCTTCCGACTGCTCGGGGAATCTTCCATACCCCTGTTGATAAATCCTGTCCAAATCCTCATTTTCAGCCTGGCGTATATAACGCGAGCAAGCTTGACGGATTATCTCCGCTCTGGCACTGCCCCGTTTTTTTGAAAGATTGTTCAGGTTTTTTAAAAGCTCCTCATCAAAAGGAACCTGTATCACTTTCCTTACCACATTATACTCCACATATTTATTACACATAAGTATACACATTCTATTTAATGATGTCAACCAAAGATTAGTGGTTATTTTGCCGGGCAGGCAGTGACACATGAACTTAAAAGGTTAAAGTTGTATAATATCAGCAAGTTTTACCAGCGGGAGTGTAAAGAGCTATGGGCAATACGAAATTCCAAAAGCTGCTGGAGCCGGGTTATATCGGGCCGGTCAAGACTCGGAACAGGATTATCAAGACGGGCGCCGGCACCTTCATGTCCCACGAAGATGAGACGCAATTGAACGGCGCCATGCGCGCTTTTTACGAATCGCTGGCGCGGGGCGGGGTGGGGTTGCTCATCGTGGAATCCCCGATTATTGATTATCCGGCCGGGGCGCGCTGGCGTTTCCGCTACCGCATCGATGACGATAAATACATCCCCATGATGACCGAACTGGTAGAAATTATCCATAAATACAACTGCCCTACCTTCATGCAGATGAACCATGACGGCCCGTGGCAGACCCCGCTTTTTGAAGACCCCAACCCCGCCTTTTTAGGCCCGCCGATAGCCGCTTCCCGCGTAACATTAAATTCGGAAAATGACTTCCATAACCAGATGCCGCGGGAGCTGACCGTCCCGGAAATCGAGATAATTATCGGTAAATTCGCCAGCGCGGCGGTACGCGCGCAGCAAGCCGGGTTCGATGGCGTGGATATCAACGCCGCCAGCAGCCACCTGCTGCATAATTTCCTGTCAAAGTTCTGGAACCGGCGGCAGGACGCCTACGGCGGGTCGCCGGAAAACCGGGCGCGCATCGTCACTTCCATCATTAAAGAAATCAAAAAACGGCTGGGGCAGGACTTCCCCGTTTCCGTCTGCATCAATGCCGCGGAGTTCGGGCAGATGGCGGACATCCCCAATGAAAAATGCATTACTATAGAAGACGCGCAGACCACCGCCAGGCTTTTGGAGGCCGCCGGTGCGAACATGATACACGTGCGCAGCCACTGGCTCGGCTATCATGTCGGCGCGTACCTGCCGGACCTGCTTTTCTATCCGGAGCCACCCATCCCCTTGAGTTCCTTCCCTAAAGATTACGACGTAAAAGGGCGGGGCAAAGCCTGGAACGTGAACCTGGCCGCCCGGATTAAAGAGGCGGTCAAAATCCCGGTGATGGTCGTGGGCAAACTCGATGCGGAACTCGGCGAAAAAGCTTTACGGGAAGGCAAGGCCGACTTTATAGCCATGACGCGGCGACTGCAGGCCGACCCCGATTACCCCAACAAAGTGGCGGCGGGAAGGCTCAAGGATATCGCGCCCTGCACCGCCTGCGAAAATTGTCTGGGTTCGCGGCGCTGCCGCATCAACGCTTTCATGGGCAAGGACTATAACACCATCGAGCCGGCGGCGCAAAAGAAAAAGGTGCTCGTCATCGGCGCGGGGCCGGGGGGCATGGAAGCCGCCCGGGTAGCCGCCCGGCGCGGCCATGACGTAACCCTCTACGATAAAACGCCTTTCACGGGCGGGCTGCTGCCCCTGGCGGCCGTGGTCAAAGGCACGGAACTGGAAGATTTGCCCGCTCTGATTAAGTATTATAAGCGCCAGCTCAAGAACCTGGGCGTTAAAATGCACCTTGGCAAAGAGATTGACGAGAAAACGGCCGATAAACTGAAGCCGGATGCCATTATCGTCGCGGCGGGGGGGTTACAGGCCACGCCGGATATCAAAGGCATTGAAAATAAAAACGTGGTCAGCAACGCGGCTTTGCATAAACAGCTGAAATCCTATTTACGCTTTATACCGCCCAACCTCCTCCGCTGGCTGACCAGGTTCTACCTGCCCATCGGGAAGCGGGTGGTCATCATCGGGGGGAGTTTGCACGGCTGCGAGCTCGGCGAATATTTTACCAAGCGCGGCCGGCTGGTGACCATCGTGGATAAAGCGGACAAACTGGGAACGGGCATGGTGGACGTTATCCAAGGCTACCTGTTTACCTGGTTCAATAAGAAGGGCGTACGGCTTATCAGCGGCGTTAAAGACATGGAAGTAACCAGCAACGGCCTGACGATTATCACGAAAGAGGGGGAAAAGCTGGCCCTGCAGGCAGACACGATAGTGACCGCCCTGCCTTTATCCCCCAACCTCGCCCTGTACGAAAAACTAAAAGATAAAGCTCCGGAGGTCTACTCCGTCGGCGATTGCCAGGACCCCTTACTCATTGCGGACGCTATCGGTACGGCTTCACAGGTGGTAAGGAACATTTAGTTTAAATCTCCCTTAATCCCTCCTTACGAAGGAGGGAAAGATTATTATATAACCAATGATAAAATGGCTTGACTAATCATCCTCTCCCCTTCGCAAGGGGAGAGTGAGAGAGGGATTTATATGGCGATAAAGAAAACGCAAAAGTACGCCAAAAACATTATCACGGAAGACCTTATGCCGCCGCGGCCCGCCGCCTACGTGAAAATGATGGACGACCAGGAAAAAGCGGGCAAAACGCTGGACCGGACGATGCTGCTCGCCATCCAGGACGCCTTCGTCAAGGGGTCGTTCTTCGCGGGGTGCGAATGGCTCTGGCAGCTTACCGGGGACGGCCCGGTGCAAATCGAAGAGGAGCACGCCCATGACTTCGATGAGATAATCGGGTTCGCCGGTTCCAACCGCAACCATCCGCGCGACCTGGGCGGGGAAATCGAGCTCTGGATGGACGGCGAGCCTTACACACTGACCAAGACCTGCTATATCTTTATTCCCCAGGGCGTAAAGCACTGCCCCATTATTTTAAAAAGAATCGATACCCCTATCTTTATGTTCGAGTCCGCCAATAGCGGCGCCTATGTCATGAAGCAATAGTCCGCAGGAGGTTAAGATGCCCAAAAAAGACATGAACAAATACTTTGTCAGCCAGCCCGCCTATGAGGTTACGCCGGATTTTGAGGTAAAAGGCCGCCGCCCGGCGATGACTTTGATGAGCAATAACCTGGTGCCGGGCGCCAACATGTACATCGAGACGGGCTGGGTCTTCGCCATGCCGGACCCCAATCCCCATATCGAAGAGCACGCGCACGATTATGATGAAATCGTTATCCACCTAGGGACGGACCCGGCTAACCAGGAAGACCTGGGCGGGGAAATCGAGTTCATGGTGGGCGGTCAGCCGCTGAAAATCAATAAAACATCGGCGGTCTTTGTGCCTAAAGGCGTCAAACACGGGCCGCTGACCTGGAAGAAGTACCAAAAACCTCATCTGGAACTGACGATTATGGTTGGCGCCGGAACGCTGGCCCAGGCCGACCCCGGCGGCCACGAAAAAAGAAAGGGGAAAAAGCAATAATGGCTAAGTGGGATAAGAAATACTTTGTCACCGAGCTTAAAGACGTGGTAGGCGCGGCGCCGTGGTCGCCGGTTTTCGCGCCTCATGAGGCGCAGCGTTTGCTTTCCCTGGATGGCGAGGTCATCAAGGACGCTTTTTACATGGAAACGGCCTGGTTCTTCCCCGGTGACTGGCCGGATAAGACCAAGGGCGACCCCACCCGCACCATCGGGAAACACGTTCATGACTTCGATGAGACCATCGCCTGGGTCGGCACCGACCCTAAAGACCAGTACAACTTAAACGGGGAAATAGAATTCTGGATTGACGGCAAGCAGAACTTCATCGATAGGAGCTTTATCGCCTTCATCCCGGCGGGGGTGGAGCACGGCCCCATTAACATTAGAAAAATCACCAGGCCGATGTTCCATTTTACCGCGGGCATGGGCAAGAAGTACACGAAGTAAAAAACAACAATCCCCTGGATTCTATTACTGATTCTGGGGGATTGTATCTTCAAAAATTGGTGTTAGGGATGCCTTACTCTAAATCCTCAATCAGCTCATCGGCAGATTTAAAGGACTTAACACGCCCGGCTTTGATATCTTCATCCGCGGCTTTTTCGCCCTCTTGCCATTTTTTAGTCCAGAAATACGCCTGACTTTTATCAACCAGTTTCTTAGGAACAAGTACGGCTTGTTCATCTATTACTTTAATTTCTATCAGGTCACCCTCTTCTATATCTAAGCTTTTACGTACCTGGGACGGTAAAGTGATTTGTCCGTGTCTTGTTACTTTGCTGTATGTCGCCATTTCCTCTATCTCCTAAGGTCGCTCTAATGTTTCATCATGCTGCCCTATATTCCGCAGAATGATCGTATCACCTTCAAGCTGAAAGGTCATCCGGAGCGACCGGCTGACTCTGGCTTCCCATATTTTATTTACGCCTTGTATCTTTTTTACTCTTAGAGCCGGATAGTGCATATCTATCATCAGATTATTAATCGCTTTACGAGCTAAAGATTTTAGCTCAACCGTTAAATTATGCCAGGCCTTTTTAAAATTCTCGGTTCGGGCAATTATCATCAATAAACTCGGCATTACTATATTACTATTGTAGTATATTACTACTTTAATATTGTGTCAAATATTTACTAATAATTCGTTCATATTGACTTCCCGCCTCCAAATCCCTACACTTTAATCAATATACGCCGTGGGAGGTAACATGTCCGCCAGCAAGCTTAAATTTGCCGCCATATCTGCCCTCCTGGTTTTACTGCTAGCGGTTGTCGTCCCCTCCCCGGCCGTTGCGGACGGCGGGCCAATCGTCCCCCATGACCTCTGGGCGGAATTGGAAGAAGGGCATCAAATCGGCGTCGTGACCATCATCGATGAGAACACGGCGAGGATGGATCTTTTTATCTCAATCCTGGATAGCACCGGAGAGTCCCATGAAATCACCTTCTTCGTACCTATCGGTACCAACACCTCCTATTTCAACGCGGTCGAGGAAGACCTGTTTACCTTCGATAAATCGACGACCGGCGGACTCGATAAGATTATCCGCGACGGCGCTAATCGCCGGCAGTACGCCGTTCAGGCGCTGTTCGCCGGCGCGTTGCTGACCAACGGCGCTATTCTCATCCCGTTCTGGACGCCGGTCTTACTGACCGGGTGCGCGAGCGCGACACCCCAGCCGGAATCAGTCGTCACGACGGAAAGCTCCGAGATAAGCATCTACGGCATTGATGATAATACCGATATTAATGCTTTAATTCAGACCACCGGCCTGCCCGCTTCGGTCGCCGATACGCTGGCTACGCTCAAGGGACAGCAGGTGGCCATCGTCAAACTGCAGACAAAAGCCGCCATCGCCGAACCGGAAGAAAGTGATTCGTACTGGGAGCCGGAACCCACCGAGCCTGGGCTGCACCTCTCGTGGAGCACGGAGCTAATCTCATCGGGTGCCGGCAAGACCGTAACTTATCCCCTGGGCACCGGGGCCGCCTGGTCTAAGCCCATCGAGTTGACGCGCGTTTATATCAGTTCGCCGGAAGGACTGGACTTTGACGTGCAGTATCCGGCACTGGGGACGGACCAGTCCGGCTTCGATATTATTGAAGGGTCGAAGATTCAGGAGTTTATCGCCATACCTTCTTACGCCGTGGATGAAGCCAGGGGCGCTTTCGGGCACGTCTGGCGGGCGACTTATACCCAGAGCAACCCCACGGATAACGTTGTTGTCACGGTCAAAACACAATCGGCGTTCAGTAAATTCCTCGCCGGACTGGAAGATGGGGCGCTGGGTTATTCCATCGTTTTTGCTATCATCATCGGGATATTGATATGGGTATTCGCCTGGCGCTTTCTGATTCCCGTCTTCCTGGGTAACAAAGCCGAGTATGCCATACCGGCCTGGTATGAAGGTTTGATTTACCCGGGCATCAACCTCGTCTTCATCGTCTTCCCCGGTTCCGTACTGTATCTGGTCTTCCTCCTCGGCGCGCCGGCCCCGGCGCTGGCTATCCAGTTCCTGCTGGGCGCGGGCATTTCCATCGGCATCTTTATGCTGATTCACAGCAAAAGGCTGGGCGCCAGCCGCGGCAAAGCGTTAAGGGCTTTCCTCCTCACCAGCCTCTGCGGCAGCGCGGCCTACCTGGTGCTGGCGGTGGGGTTCGGTTATCTGGTTAATGCGCTTTAGGGGAAAAGAGATAACTCTTGACACCTACAGCCATGTAACCCCAGGACTTCAAGAAGCAGCTGCGAAAGGGTTTGACGAAATGATTGTGGGAGGGTTTAGTAAGAAGGAACTAGCGAGGAAATAGCATTGTGTTGCTATAGTTATGATTTCTTGAATTTGTTTGAAGAGATATTTAGCTTGATGTTTGTTAGACCAGTTTGGGTTTTTTGTAGTAGTTTGATAATTTTTAATCCTTCTAAAACCAAGTTGATGAAACTTCTTTCTGTAATATCACCGCGCATGCGTAGAATTGTTGCGAGAAAAAGAACCATGTGCGGATAGCTAATTACCGTAATGGATAAAGCTGCCCATAGACCAAACTCTTTCACGAATATATATAAGATAATACTTATTACTAGATAAAACACCATACTAAAAACTAAGCTCCAAAAATTGTTGTACTTTTTTCTACCTCGTCTCATACTTCACCTCTTAAAAATCAGGATATAAAAAAGGGCAGACCTGAAAATGAACCAGATACTGCCCTGAATTTGGGTACAAAAAAGGGGTAAATTCGCGAATATACGCGAATTTACCCCTTTAAATTGGGAACTATCCTACGTTCGTCCCCCACTTCCGAGAGCTAATTAACGTGGTAGCAGGGGCGGGAATCGAACCCGCTTCGCACGGCTTATGAGACCGGCAGACTTAGCACTTGTCCTCCCTGCGCCAATAAAAAACCCGCCGTTTATATCGGCGGGCACACTCTATTACCCATGATTATCAGCACATCCATTCGTGTTTGTCAAGAGTTTTTGTCCGAGTGGGACAAATTCTAATCATCTGGGATAAAGACTAATTTCCCTTTTGCGCCTTCATAGGCAATACGCAGTAAATTCTGTACAGGGCGGTGCGGCCAATATTCCATAAACATTCGCCGGTGGTGAGTAGTCTCTCACATCAAATTTAGGTAATGTGATAATACGTCGGTCATATCCTGCTGCGGCGTAATCTTGTGACCACGCTCCGGTGCCTTCACATAAATCCAATATTACCTTGTCTCTATTGCTCATTCTACTCTAGCCTCCTACGTGTTCTGAGGGGATAGTTACCTTCATTATTTGGTTAGCAATTTGTTAGCAAAAATGAAAAATCCCCCGAAACCGTTTTATGATTTCGAGGGATTTTAGCTTCTAAAATTGGTAGCCCGCATTGGAAGGATTCCGAACTTTTATTCGAGAAAAAAGAGCTTATCCCGGCGTTGCACCAAATTCTTGCATCCCCTCTATGATATGGGATATTTGTCTTGGCTCGATTCCTGTAAAGAGGGCGATACTTTACCATACGCAGAACCAGAACCTTTGAGCAAACCTTCAGTGAGGGAAAGCTGCTTCTGGCTATGCCGGATGCCATGAACGGCGTTATCAAATTTTTTATTTAGAGCCGGAACCGGAAGCGTCATTCTGCGAATCGTATTGCCCCACGGATGACAATAAGAGTTCCAAATCATCGGATACAGCTAGAATAGCCTGGCTGTCCTTGCTTTTTAACGCTTTTTTAGCCCTGGACAGGACTTCTTCAAGTTTGCTTTTATCGTCTTTCGCCAGTTTTTTCTTTATACTCTCGGCTTGATAAATAAGCCTCTCAAGGTTATCTTTAGCGGTGGTCTCTTTCTTTTGCCGCATGTCCTCGGCAGCGTATTGCTGTGCCTCTCGAACAGCCTTGTTAATATCTTCCTGGCTCATATTGGATGATGCGGTAATGGTGATTTGCTGCTGCTTGCCAGTCCCTAAATCCTTGGCCGAGACATTCACGATACCGTTTACATCTATTGAAAACGTCACTTCAATTTGCGGCACGCCCCGCGGGGCGCGGCGTATGCCGCCAAGCCGGAATTTCCCGAGAGTTTTATTGTATGCGGCTATTTCACGCTCGCCCTGGAGGACGTGTACATCCACTGATGATTGGAAGTGAGCCGCCGTCGTGTATATCTGGCTTTTCATAATAGGCAGTGTGGAGTTGCGGTCAATCATCTTGGTAAAGATACCCCCCATGGTCTCGATACCCAGCGATAAGGGTGTCACATCCAGAAGCACCAGGCTTTTAACACCGCCAGCCAGCACACCCCCCTGCAAAGAAGCTCCCATAGCTACACACTCGTCGGGGTTTATTCCCTTAAATGGCTCTCTCCCGGTAATTTGCTTCACTGACTCCTGCACCGCCGGAATACGGCTGGAGCCGCCAACCAGGAGCACCTTTGAAATATCAGATACGGCAAGGCCGGAATCGCTTATTGCCTGGCGCACCGGTGCCATGGTTTTTTCCACAAGGTGGCGGGTAAGCTCGTTGAATTTGGCCCTGGTAAGCGTGATATCCATATGCTTCGGGCCGTCCTTATCGCCGGCGATAAAGGTCAGATTTATGTTGGCCGAGGTAACGCCGGATAGCTCAATCTTGGCCTTTTCCGCCGCCTCCCGGACTCTCTGCATGGCCGCGGCATTGTTGGTAAGGTCAATGCGCGTCTCCCTCTTAAATTCCTTTACCAGATAATCCGCGATGCACTGGTCAAAATCATCACCGCCCAAACGGTTGTTCCCGGCGGTGGCCAGGACTTCGATGACACCGCTGTTTATATCGAGAATCGAAACATCGAAGGTCCCGCCGCCAAGGTCATAGACCATAATCTTTTGCGCCTGTTCACTGCCTATCCCGTAAGCTAAAGCGGCTGCGGTAGGCTCATTGATGATACGTTGCACATCCAGCCCGGCAATTATCCCGGCATCCTTGGTGGCCTGGCGCTGGGCATCGGTAAAGTAGGCGGGAACGGTAATCACGGCAGAAGTGACAGCCTCGCCCAGATAGTTTTCGGCATCGGTCTTCAGCTTTTGCAATATCATGGCGGATATCTCCTGCGGAGAATATTGCTTGCCGTCTATTTTCTTCTTGTAATCCGTACCCATTTCACGCTTAATAGAGATGATGGTACGGTCAGGATTGATAACAGCTTGCCGCTTGGCCATCTGGCCTACCAGTCGCTCCCCGTTTTTAGTAAAGGCAACGACGGACGGCGTTGTTTTTTCGCCCTCGGCGTTGGGAATGACCACTGCTTTACCGAACTCGACGACAGCGACGCAGGAATAAGTTGTCCCTAAATCTATCCCGATGATTCTTGACATCGTACAATTCCCTCCAATTACAGAATATTTTCAGATATTCAGCCTTTTAATGTGATAAAAATGGGCAGAATTGGCATAATAGCTGTGACAGGCAACAGCCCAGGCAAATCAGCGACGGGCTTATGGATACCGGGGGAAAGCCGCTGCCGGTCTGCTGGTAAACGCGTCCCCCGTTTTGCATCATATTAAAAGACTGCTGGTATTCAAGGTTATTCGGCTCCAGCCGGATGGCGTGCCGGATATGGTCGGAAGCAAGGATAGTATTGCCTTCGCCGTAATTTGCCAGCGCACTAAGGTAATACCATCTTCCGTTGCGTTTTCCTTCAGCCACTTCCGACAGCACATGCAAGGCGCTCTGGAACTGGTTTGCCTGTATAAAATGCTCTGCCGCCAGAAATTCCGCTGCTTCCTGCCCGGAATACCGTGATTGTTGCTGCCGCTGGTATCCGCCGAACCCGCCGAATCCGAACGGGTCGTCATAACCGTTGGCGCGGCCCTGGTAATCCTGATAGCCCTGGCTCTGGCCGGTCCCTGCTTGGCCGGAGTTCTTCTGCGGGTTTTTTATCTGGTCATAGGCAGCATTTAACTCCTTCATCTTTTCGGCAGCTTCAACATTACCGGGGTTTAAATCCGGATGATACTTTTTTACCAGCCGCCGGTAGGCCGCTTTGATTTCAGCATCGGACGCATTGGGTGGAACCCCAAGTACTTTGTATGGATCATCAATCATTTTTTATCACCACTTTTAGCGGTTTTTCGGGCTGCTATCTGGTATTTTTGCCACACGCCGGAATACAGGATGTTACGCATGATATCTATATCCTGCACCAGGGGCAGCTTTTCAAATTCAAGGGTGCAGTCACCGGCCAGCATGGTCAGTAACTCATAAAAGTCGCTGTCCCTATCAGCCGCTGTATAGGAAAAAAGCGGATTATACCGCCCGTGCTTTTTGTCCGATTTCAGGTCAAGACAGGCATCCATAGCATAAATGAATTTTCCCAGGGCCATGCCGGTACGCTCCAGTGTTTCTGTCCAGTGATCATCCTCGTAGTACGCAAGCAGGCACCCCATCAATTGACCGAAACAGTTCGGCGCCGCATCCGGGAGCGTGCACCCGTTTTTCTCAATCTCGGCTATCTTTGTAAAACATTCCTCGATACACCGGCACTGGCGGGGGTATTGTAACATAGCCTTTTTATAGCGGGGCTTGAGCAGCCTGGCGTAGCCCAGCCGGAGCAGCCGGCGTTCGTCACGCCAGTCATCGATGCACTTGTAATAGCTCAAAGCGATGTTCATATCCGCGGCGTAATCAGTGAATTTGTTCTGCCAAAAACCAAGCCGTTGTTTAGGGTGAATAGCGCACCGGCCCCGGCCGCTGCTGTCCTGCGGTTCGTACAGCGAGGATAGCAGCAGCACCAGAAAGGTCATATCGTAATTCAGCGTCATCTTTCCTATCAAACCATGACGCTGATCCAATGCCTTGCACAGACCGCAGTAGCATCCCCTGTAGCGCTCCAGCTGCTGCTCCGTCAGAGCTTCTTTGTTAGCTACGATAAAACCGAACATTGATTCGCTCAACTCTCCCCATTGAAACTTGTTCGGCACCGGGGGCAAGTAATAATTATTTTGCCTTTGCCCTTCGGTATCCGGACCGTGACTTTACAGCCGGGGCATTTGAAGAAGCGGTACTCCTTCCGCATTTTGAATTGCTGCGTTTTATTGCGCAAAACGTTTATGATATGACTCTTTGTTTCTATATACTTCGCGTTTTCCGCCTGCCGTTTATAAATATTCCTGGAGAATATCCGTATATATGCCCAGATAAGTAAGCCGAGTGCCAGCAACCAGATTATCAGACTAAAAGTTCCCGGCACAAATATTGCTATGAGAAGAAGAATGAAGGCGGCAATGCATAGAAACCGCGAGAGTTCATCCATACCGTTACGCCCGTACATCATTCTGATTAATCGCTCTCTCATTAATTATCACCTCTGGATATTTTTGATTATGTCCCGGCCATAGTCTTGGGGCGATTCTTCAACATACACAGCCTGACTGTGCAGGATAAACTAAGCAGTTTTTGGTTCGTTGTATCAAAGAACCGTTTCGGATGGCGCTTCAGAAAACCATTCCCATCTGATAAGCAGCAGAACTATACCGAAGTCAACTCCCGCTTCAGAATGACTATTGTTTGGTTTAGGTTCCTTCCGTGGAACCCTCTTTTAATACCTGCTCCAGATTATGTACCGCATTGCCAAATACTTTCAGGAATTCGGACATAACTTCAACCTTCACCATAGCAATACCCTTGGCATTAGGGATACTAAAAACCAACAGATTTGTTGAAGGTATAATATCGAGTTCATGCCGGGCTTTTGCCGGAACAACCACCTGACCGCGTTCACCCACCGTTACCGAACCATAGAACTTTGGAGCGTTTTCCGTAATTCCGAACGTCATCGCAATCTCCTTCTGAAATGTGTGTTATATATAATATAACATACTTTTCATACTCAATGATATGCAAGAATCTTGGTTATGTTCATCTACCTTAGTCCTGTGCGGGCCTACTGACTGATGTGGTCTAATTATCCAGAATATAGTAATGAAAGGAACACCAATTGTTAACAGCCGGCCTTGTAGTTCCAGAGAAGTGAGTTTCAATGATACCTGTGATTGATGTATGTAGATTACGATATAATGCTTGTTTCTTCATTGCCGATCTTTAAGATAGTATTTCCCAAATTTGAGATAACATCCTTTTTTGAAAAACGGGTACCGGAAGTTAGGCTTAAACACCGAGCCAGTTTCTCACGAATTCCAGGCCGAAATATCCACTGAAGGCCAGAAAGCAACCCTTAACCACATTGCCGATTAATGACACAAGGACGAACTTAAGCGGCGGGTAGCGCGTGGTGCCGATGGCGACAGTTATGGGTACGTACAGGGGGTTGGGGATGGCAGACTGGAGGAAGACTGCCCACGTCATATGGCGTTTTGCCCAGGCGAAGATGCGATATTCTCTTTTACCCGGTGGAGAATCACGTTTTTCCATCATCTTCTGAAATACTTCCCGCCCGCCGTAGCCGACCATAAAGATAGGGAAACACCCTAAGGTGGCGCCAATGGCGGCGGCACCTCCAACCAGGATAGGAGATAAGATACCCCATTGCTTGGCGAGCAAGACCGGCACGGTTATCACGAACGCCCAGTAAGGCACCGGAACAAAAGCTACACTGGTAATCGTAGCGACGAAGGAAATGACAAAGATGCCGAATAAACCCAGATTTTGAACATACTTGGTGTTCGTTAAGGTGTCCTGGTAGTAAAGCGCCGCGATACATATAGCTATGGTGAGCAGGAGTGCCAGAACACCCAGCAGGATTTTACGGTCATACCAATGGACCGGTTTCGCCGGGGATTCCGCCATGTGCTCGACGCGCTCTCCGGTATCATTGATAATCTTACGGTACAGGCGATGCGGCCAGCGCTCCTTTCGGAGCGCGTCTTCTTCGATTTGTTTCAAATCCGGTGTCCTCCGCGGTGCCGGGCGATGCTACGCGCCTGACGGGTTTAATTTTAGGAAGGGTGCTGGAGGTGCGATGTCACGTAACTGTTCAGGGACATATGACTTATCTGGAAGCGTTTCAGTCCCATCGGCAGGAGGAGAAGGAGCGGATAGACAATGAAAAGCATTGAATAGCTTTCATGTCCAAGGAGATTTTGTATCAGCAGAATGAGGGTGACGCTGGCAACCCAGACTATGGTGCTGACGCCGGTTTTCTTTATAAAGCGTTGTGATACCAGTGCTAAGAGACCGCCGATGATGAACGGCCGCAATACCATGACGGCAAGCACCCCCTGGATTATCGAGGCTCCCTGGCCTCCCTGGAATTTCAGGAAGAGCGACCAGTTGTGACCGAGCATGGCAGCAAATCCGGCAAGCATGACTACCATTTGAGATTCATTCAGCGCTCTGGCGATGACAACTGCCAGGACTCCCATGCAAAAATCCAGACAGCCTGACAACATAGTCGCTGGGAGGCCTAGCCGTTTATGCAGGGAGGCAGCGCTGATATGGCCGTCACCGGCTTCCCTGACATCGAATTTACCGAACAGGCGCCCGATGATATAAGCCCAGGATACGGAACCTAATAAATAACCCAGTAATATCACCAACAAAGACTGAATTTCCATGGTCACCCCCGGATATCCGTAATATTATTGACTATTCCCCGGTGTAAAAGGAAACGCCCATAGCACCCGGCCCGCAGTGGACCGCGGCTACCAGCGGCCAGTCATTCACATAAATTTCCGCGCAGTCGAAGCGGGAGGCCAAACGCTTTTGAAACTCATGAGCCTCACCCGGGACATTCGCCTGGTCGATGATGACGTGCACGGAGCCATTCTTAGCTGTTTTCGCCTTCATGATTTCCAGGAGCCGTGTCAGGGATTTTTCCCTGGTTCTGACCCTTTCCAACGGCTCGATAGCCCCGGTAGTAGTGGGAATTTCCATTATCGGTTTGATACTAAGCAGGCTGCTCGCCCACAAAGCGGCCTTGCCGATACGCCCTCCCTTAGCCAGATATTTCAGGGTATCCAGCGTAAACAGCATGGTAACACGCTGTTGCATATCTTCCGCCGCGGCTCTCACTTCGTCGATGTCGCCACCGGCGGCGGCGGCTTTGGCCGCCGCTAAGGCAACGAAGCCGTAGGCTCCGGGAGCCGCCCGCGAATCGATGACAACCGTGGGAATCTTGGAAAAATCTTTACTGGCCGCGAGCGCCGACTGAAATTCCATCTGACTGAATCCTTTGGTCACGGTGATACATACAATGGCGCTGGCTGTTTCGGCGGTTTCCGTGAAGGCATCGGCGAAATCATGAGTGGTGGGAGCGGAAGTGGTGGGAATATTTTCAGACTTTTCAAGGATGGGATAAAATTCGCGGGGAGTAATATCAACGCGGTCCTGATAGACCTTATTTTCAATAATAATTTTCTCCGGCACCAAACGGATGCCGTAAGTCTTGATTAGCTCTTCCGGCAGGGAAACGGCACTGCTGACAACCACTGCTACTTTTTGCATAGTTTATCACCTCGGCAGCAAACTGACTGGGAGCACTAATACTCTATTTCAATAATGATAGAATTTTTACCCCGGCGAGTTTTGTATTTCAGTTCCATAATGGTAGATTCCGGAATAATACTTATTTCCTCATTGCCAATCTTCAAGATATTATTCTCCAGATTTGAGACAAAATCCTTAAACCTGGCTAATAGCTCTTCCTTGGTATAAAACTGCTTTTCAATCTCCGTTTGGCTCGGTTTTAACGGCACAACCAAGGAGATACCGAGAGTCTTATCTTTTTCAGAGGCTTGCTCACGGGAAAAAACCTCCCGGTTAAAAGCATCAACGACACTTTTACACTCTTTAATGGCTTTATTAGCTTCACCCTTAAAGTCTGCTCCAAAAAAGTCCCGCCCATTGGTCGCCTCAAACCATTCTTTAAGCTTCAGGAATCTTTTTTCAGTATCTTCCGACTCGGCGAAGTTATACTTACCGGCTTTAGCTTCACGGTCTATCTCCAGGACAAGCTTCGCACTTTCCTCGGCAATCTCTTTGTATTCCTGGTTTCTTAAACTGTTGAATTCAGCAATAGTTTCCTTTTCCTGAATAGCTTCAAAGGCTTCAATCTCAAGGACCTTGCATTCGCCTCCTAATTGCTGGATTTGTTCCTGGAGACGATTCAAGGCAACCTTCAATTTTGGCAATTTAGGAAGAATATAGACCGATTGTTGCAGTGGCAGAGAGCCCAATTCCCTTACTTTTTTCCAGGCAGTAACCCTGGCGGTGGATGGCTTGGCCGATATTTTGTAGATGATGATGAACCAGCTTCGTTTATCTTCAGCCGTCACGTTCTACCTCTCCTTTCATAGCAACTGTTGTTATTATAACATATGTTGTAACATAATCAAATATGATGTAGAATATTTCTGGCAAGGAAATGATTAGAACAATAAATACTATATAGCAAAAAGGCTGAATGACTCTGTAGATTTAAGTCATATCGGAGGTAGCTATGGATATAATCAAAGGGAAATTTTGCCGGAAATGCGGCGGTAAAAATGTCTATCTTGATTATGATGACCCGGCAGGCTGGTGCGAGCACTGTTTCCTCTGCGGCTACACAGTCCCATTGGATGAAGTAAAAACCGTAAAAGAAGCCGAAGCATCATGGTTATATGATGTTTCAATTGAAGTTTAAGGATTCAGCAGCGTGAAATAGCTGAAGAGCAATCGCTGATGACTTGCAGGTGCCATTTGGGTTCTCATAAAATCATGGAGGCTTCGCAATTTATGAAAAGAAAGGTCGCTATCGTTACTGACACCATCGGCTGTATCCCCGAAGAAGAGATAAACAGATATAACATACGCGAAGTGCCGATAAGGATTATCTTCGGAGACAAAGTTTATCAAGACAGGGTAGATTTAAAAGCCGAGGAATTCTATTCCCTGCTTAAAGAAGCCAAACAACTCCCTACCACCGCGGCCCCATCCCCGGAGCATTTTCTCAATGCCTTCCGCGAAATGAGCCGGGAAGCAACGAGCATTCTGTGTATCACCCTCTCCAGCAAGCTCAGCAGTACCTTCAACTCAGCCAAGCTGGCCGCTAAAATGGCCGGGGATGTGCTTCCAAATGTCGCCGTAGAGGTGCTGGATAGCCAGACAGCGGCGGCGGCGCAGGGATTCGTCGTTCTGGCCGCTGCTAAAGTTACTGCTATGGGCAAAGGGATAACGGAAGTAATAAACGCCGCCAAAAATGTAATGGGGCACGTTCATCTTCTGGCGATAGTAGACACGTTACAATACCTGGCCAGAGGCGGGCGCGTCCCTAAGGTAGTTGCCTGGGCGGGGTCGCTGCTTAATATCAAGCCTATCATTACATTGAAAGACGGCGAGGCCTATCCGGCGAGCAGGGCCCGGACCTATCTGGGCGCTATGAAGCGTATGATGGAAATGATGAAAAACAGGGTGGACAAGGGGTTACCTCTGCACGTGGCAGTGATGCACGCCGCCGAGCCGGAGAAAGCCGCAGAACTTAAAAACCGGATTTCCTCCTCATTCGACTGCGCCGAGCTAATGGTTACCGAGTTCACGCCGGTCATGGGGGCTCATACCGGCCCCGGGTTGGTTGGCGTGGCTTTCTACAACGGGAAATAATCTAGCGGAACAAGAAAAATACAAAGTAAATACGGGGGGATACGGCGATTAAGCAAGACACTAAAACCGCTATTTTTAAAGGGATTACGAGAAATGTATTCGTTTTAGGGCTGGTCAGCCTGTTTACCGATGTCGGCGCCCAGATGGTCTTCCCCCTGATTCCCCTGTACATGGTTACCGTTCTGAACTCCGGAGCCTCGGCGGTCGGCATTTGCGAGGGCTTTGCCGAAACAGTCTCATCCCTGTTAAAAGTCGTATCCGGGTATCTGTCGGATAAAACCAGGAAACGGAAACCTTTCGTCCTGCTGGGCTACGGCTTTTCCACGGTGACCAAGCCGCTGTTCGCCCTGGCCAATACCTGGCCGCTGGTGGTGCTGTTCCGTTCGGTAGAGAGAATCGGCAAAGGGTTGAGAACCGCCCCTAAAGATGCCATCGTCGCTGAATCTGTAGAGGGATGTTACCGCGGCAAGGCCTATGGATTCCACCGGGCGATGGACGGCATCGGCTCGGTCATCGGGGCACTGCTGGGATTTGCCCTGTTGCCGCTGATAGGTTACACAAATATTTTTCTCCTCTCGGCGGTTCCCGGCGTTATCGCGGTATTATGCATCTTATTCGTCAGGGAGAAAAAGACCATAGAACCTGAACAGCCGGGGCAGAAGGCATCCATCCGGATAAGCTTCCGGGCGCTGCCCCATAATTTAAAACTGCTGATTGCCGCCGCCTCGGTCTTTTACCTGGGGCATTTCGGCTACGCCTTCATGCTGCTGCGCGCTAAAAATATCGGGCTGGCGGACGAACAGGCCATTCTCCTTTACGTGTTTTTCTATGCCGTCTATGTTATCGCCTCCATCCCGGCGGGAATGCTCTCGGATAAGCTCGGCAGAAAACCGGTTTTAATGGCCAGCTACCTGATATTCGCTATCGTCTCTCTGGGACTGGTATACACCTCGGACCTTGCCGGCATCCTGCCGTTTTTCGCCATCTACGGCATATCTTTCGCCATGTTCGACGGCGTGCAAAGGGCTTTCGTGGCTGATTTCGCCCCGAAAGATTTAAAGGCGACCGCCATCGGAACGTTCCATACCGCCATAGGGCTGGTGGCCTTACCCGGCGGCTATATAGCCGGATTGCTCTGGGACAAGATAAGCCCGGAAGCGACATTCATCTACGGCCTGGCGCTGGCCTTAATCGCTTCCGTGATACTACTGTTCGTAAAGCAAACTGAAAAACCAAAGGCAAGCGGGGAAATTTGATTTTATGGAATTATGCCGGTGTAAAATAGACTAAATATAACAGATAGATAACCACGCTGTTATGGCTTACAGCCGGTTTTAAAAAGGAAATAAGCTAATGGATAATTTTCATAGCCTTGGTATTGATGAAGCCTTGCAAGGACTGGAGTCAAAACCCTCCGGTTTGACCGAAGAGGCAGCCAACCGGAGGCTTATGGAATATGGGCGCAATGAATTAGAGACTAAAAAGAAAGCTTCCCCTGTCATCGTGTTCCTCAAACAATTCATGAGTCCCCTGATTTACGTTTTGGCGATTGCCGCGATAATATCCTTTCTGGTCGGGCATTACACGGATGCCTTGGTGATTTTGGGTATCCTGATACTCAATGCCGCGATAGGTTATTTCCAGGAAACCCAGGCTGAAAAATCCATGCAGGCGTTGCTGGAACTGGCTTCACCTAAAGCTAAGGTAAAGCGCGATAACGGTATCAAGGTCAAACCGGCCGGCGAACTGGTGCCCGGAGATATCATCCAGCTGGAGGCCGGCGACAAAATCCCCGCCGACGCCAGGCTAATAGAAGCCTCTAATTTGAAAATAAACGAATCTACCCTTACCGGTGAATCCATGCCGGTGGAGAAGGATGTTTCGGCAATCGCCGGTGACGCGCCGATTGCCGACCGCGCAAACATGGTTTTCATGGGGACTACCGTTACCAATGGCCGTGCTATCTCGCTGGTGGTCAAAACCGGAATGTCCACGGAGATGGGAAAGATTGCCAGGGGTATTCAGGAGGTTAAACCGGAAGCCACGCCTCTGCAGAAAAACGTCAGCCAGCTAAGCCGTTACCTGGTATTTATCTTCCTGGGGGCTGTCGCGCTCCTTGTCATCATCGGCCTTCTCAAGGGAATGACGTGGATGGATATCTTCATGGTAGGGATAGCGGCGGCGGTTTCCGCCATACCGGAGGGGCTGCCGGCCGTATTGACGGTGGTGCTCTCCATCGGCATGCGGGCGATGGCGCGCCGCAATGCCATCGTGCGGAAGTTGCTCGCCGTAGAGACCCTGGGATCGGCAACGGTGATATGTTCCGATAAAACCGGTACTTTAACCCTTAACCAGATGACAGTACGGCGGCTCTTTAACGGAAGCGGTTTTATCCAAGTAACCGGAGAAGGCTATGAACCCAGAGGTAAATTCCTTAAGGATAACCAGCCTTTAACACGGGAAGATATGGAGCAACTAACGCTTATCCTGAAAATCGGGGCGCTATGCAATGATTCCCGCTTAACGTCTGCGAACGGAGAGGGTATTATCGGCGACCCCACCGAGGGCGCCCTGGTAGTAGTCGCCGGTAAGGCCGATATCACCAAAGACCAGCTTGAGAACACCTCCCCCAGGATAGATGAAATCCCGTTTGAAAGCGAAAACCAGTACATGGTAACGCTGCACAATGAAAACGGGAAGCATTTAGCCTGTATGAAAGGGTCAGTCGAAAAAATCCTGCGCTTAAGTAAGTATTGGCGCAACGACGGGCAAACAGTCCCTCTCCAACCGGCTGATTTCCAAAAGATAGTGTCGGCGGCTAATGAGATGGCAAATGATGCTTTACGCGTCATCGCCCTGGCCTACATGGAATTACCGCCTGGTGCCGGCAGGTTGAACCAAGATGTTTTACAAAACGGGCTGGTTTTTGCGGGGCTGGCGGGGATGGAAGACCCCCCCCGGGAGGAAGCCAAAGCCGCCATCAGGCAATGCAAACAGGCCGGCATTAAAGTGGTCATGATTACCGGTGATAATAAGGCGACGGCAGAATCGATTGCCCGCCAGCTGGAGTTGCCTCCGGGTAAATCCGTCACCGGGGCGGAACTGGAGCAAATGAGTGATGGCGATTTAACCGGAACAATTGAAGACGTCTCGGTATTCGCCCGCATCGAGCCGCTGCACAAATTAAGAATCGTCAATGCTTTCAAGCAACGGGGGCATGTAGTCGCCATGACCGGGGACGGCGTTAATGATGCCCCGGCCCTGAAATCAGCCGATATCGGTATAGCCATGGGAATTACAGGCACGGATGTCGCCAAAGAGGCCAGTAATATGGTCCTGGCGGACGATAATTTCGCATCGGTGGTGGCGGCTGTAGACGAAGGCCGGGCTATTTTCAACCGCCTGCGGAACGTGCTTTTTTACATGCTTAGTACCAACATCGGCGAGCTGATGGTACTGATTTTAAGCGTCCTTTTCATGGGGCAATCCCCGTTGGTAGCGGTGCAGATTTTATGGGTGAACCTGGCGACGGATACAGCCGGCGATATACCCCTGGGTTTTGAACCCAAGGTAGGTGACGAATTAAATAAACCCCCGCGCCGGCCGGGTTCAGGCCTGCTCTACCCGGGCTTGATAATGAGAATTGTCGTGATATCGCTTTTCATTGGTATAGGAACATTCCTCATATTCCGCTGGGCGGAACCTCGCATGAGTCTTGAAGCGGCTGAAACCATGACCTTCTGTGCGCTGAATACGTTCGTCTGGTGTATGGCGTTCAACGCCCGCTCGGATGAACACTCCGTTTTCAAGCTGGGATTTTTCAAAAACAAGATACTCATATTCTCGATTGCCCTGGTAGCTTTATTGCAGGTAGCCATTGTCTACGTGCCGTTCCTCCAAACAGCGTTCCATACCGCCCCGATAGGGTTGAGAGACTGGGGAATCATTTTCGGCGCGGGGCTAAGCCTGTTTTTGCTGGAAGAAGTACGCAAATATCTTTTCCCCAGGCTCTTCTCATGGGGTAAATGGTAACGAAAAGGGAAATATCCCAGGCGATGCCAGTATTTTAGTCGTAGATGATGGTTAGGGTAACACTATTGCCATAAACAAGTGAAGAAGGTGCATTTTAAGGTGGTTTATTTTGGGGGATTTAACCTGTGGTAATCTAGTTACCCAAATTCATTGGTAGCGGGGGTTGGATTCGAACCAACGGCCTCCGGGTTATGAGCCCGACGAGCTACCACTGCTCTACCCCGCGCCGCCGCGCACTCTCAAGGCGCAATTTTAAGTATATGCTTTTAGAGGTGAATGTGTCAAGCGTGGGGGGTGTGTATCAACCCCCTCTCTCCCCTTGTGGGAAAGGGGGGATTATGGGGGGGGTTATCATTCTCCCCCTCTCCGTACGCGGAGAGGGGGTCAGGAGGAGAGGTCGGTTAGTCCTTTCGCTTATAGCCTATTTCGGGGGCTGTTCCGCGGAACGTTTGCGGTAGCCTTCCAGATAGCGCCGGGCAAACCTGTCGCGGCCAAGCACGAGGTCGGCGGAAAGGACGGCGGGCATCACTTTAGCCGCATCGGCGATGAGGGCGGTGCCGCCGGCTTCGATGACCATCGCCATCCAGGCGTTGTTTAATATCTGACGGTCCGGCATGCCGAAGGAAATGTTAGAAGCGCCCATCGTCATGTTCAGGCCGATTTCCAGGCGTATCTGGCGCAGGGCATTAAGAACGTCTTTGGCGGCCTTGGGCTCGGCGCCGATGGAATAGGTCATCACATCGATAACGAGGTCTTCCCTGGGCACGCCCGCCTTCTCGCAGGCTTCAACGATACGCTTGGTGATATCCACGCGGCGTTCCGTGCTCTTGGGGATACCGGCATCGTCCTGGGCCAGGCCGATGACCGCAGCCCCGTAGTGCTTAATTAAAGGCAGGACGCGCTCCAGCCGGGCCTTCTCACCGCTGATGGAATTGACCAGCGGCTTGCCCTTGTAGACTTTAAGTCCCGCTTCCAGGGCATCAGCGTTGGGGCTATCGATGCAGAGGGGGACATCCACCGTATCCTGGATGAGTTTAATTGCCTCGGGCAGCAGTTTTACGTCATTGACGCCCGGCGCATTGACATTACAGTCGAGGATGGTCGCTCCGGCGGCAACCTGCTCGATTGCTTCCTTCTTCACGATGGCAAGGTCGCCGGCTTTGAGGGCTTCCTGCAGCTTCTTCTTGCCGGTGGGATTGATGCGTTCGCCGATGATGACCGTCGGCCGGTCATAGGAAATAATGACTTCTTTGGTAGGGGTCGATACTTTTGTTTCCATTTTCTCTCTCCTAATTTAGTGATAGACACCGTATTCTCTGGCGGCTTCCATCATGGCCCGGAGGTTATCCGGATTGCCTTCGTTCATGCTGGCCGCCCCGGTTAAAATATAGCCGCCGCCCGGCGCGCAGGTCTCGATTAACTGCCGGCAGGCCTCTTTGACATCTTCAGGTGTTTTGGTGCACAGCACGGAAGCCGGCACATTCCCGGCGATACAAGCCACGCCGCCCAGCACCTTTTTCGCCCGCGCCATATCGATAGTCTCGAACGACCACAATATCGAGCTCTTCGGCATTTCCGCGAGCAATTCCAGACGTGCGCCGTATCTTCCTTCCGCAAAGGGGTAAGGCACCAGCCCTTCCTCAATCATCCCCATCAGCACGCGGCGGTAAGTAGGCCAGTAGAAGGTCTCGAACTGCTTGGGGGACATAAAGCTCTCATCGCCCTTGTGGAGGGGCATAAAACAAAGCGGGCAATTAGTGGCATCTGCCACCGCCACCGCACCCTTGATGGTATTGGGGACGATTCTTTCCATCGCTTCATGCAGCTTTTCCGGCTGGCGGTACATATCCATCACCATACCCTGCGTGCCCCGCAGCATATCCGCGATGTTATCGAATGGCGCGCCGCCCATGCCGCCGCCGCGCAGGTTAGGAACGCCGGCGGCCAGCGTAGCCATATTTATCTCGTTTACCGCTTTCTGCCACTTCCGGACCTCTTTCCCGGCCTCGATCATGGTCTTGAAAGCAACCTCGACTTCCGGCTCGGCCATCGCCGCGTAGAAGTTTAAAGGCACGCCCATCATGCCGTTCATCTGCGGCAGTTTGCTTAACGGCTCTAAAGACCCCACGGCGCGCGGGAGAAGATAACGCCACCAGAAATCACCCGCGTTGCCGAGCAGCAGGGGATACTCGTCCGCTTTCATATAATCCTTTTCTACATACTGGTAAAGCGATGTCTTGTCCGGCAGGCCGTGGCCCGGCCATTTATGCAGACGGTGGTCGGTAATATCCAGGGCCCGCCCGGGGAAGACCAGGCTGGGTCCGGTATAGGTGTCCATATCGAATTCGGCAACGAACTTGAGGTAAGCCTGCTTTAACTTATCATAGTCGTACATGACCGTCTTGAGGTCGTAGCCGGCATAATAAGCCGGGAAAAAGCCGGAGGGCAGCATACACGGCACGCGGTCCGGCTCTTCCAGCTTGATCGCTTTGATGAAGCGGGTAGTCCTTTCTTTGTAAAGCTTCTCCGCTTCCTTATTATTGAATTTGATGCCTGGATTGAGCCAGCGTTTAAAGCGCTCCTCGCGCTTTTCCTGCCAGGTCATTTCTTCCCATTTCTTCGCTGTTGCCATATTATGCCACCCCCATATTATGCTTTAATATCTTACTGCCTGCATCCGCTAAAATGCTAATAAGGGAGGGATATAGTTAAGAGTTTCCAGTTAACAGCCAACAGTCGGGGGAAAAAGCAGGCGGGGGCTTACTGCAAACTGTCTACTGTATACTTTCTCCCTAATATCTTCCGTACTCTTCGGCGGCTGCCTGCATGGCGCGTAGATTATCCGGATTGCATTTACTGACACTGGACGCTCCGGCTAATATATAGCCGCCGCCCTTCCCGCAGGTCTCGATGAGCTTGCGGCAGCCTTCCTTAACGATTGTAGGCGTGCTGGTGACGATAAGAGAAGACGGCAGGTTGCCGGCGATGCAGGCCGCGCCGCCGAGCTTTTCCTTGGCCTTGGCCATATCCATCACCTCGAAGTACCAGACGACGGACGACTTTGGCATTTCTTTGATGATATCCAGCCGCGGTTCGTAATTGCCCTCGGCAAAAGGCATGGGCACCAGGCCCTCGTTAACCATGCCGAGCAGTACTTTTTTAAAAGTAGGCCAGTAAAATTCCTCGAACTGCTTGCCGGACATAAAGGAATTATCGCCTTTGTGCAGGGGCATGGAGCAGACCGGGCTCAAAGACGCGTCAGCGCCCCGCACCGCCCCCCTGACGATGACGGGGACCAGTTTTTCCATCGCTTCTTTTATCTTGTCCGGCTGGCGGTACATGTCCATGACGATGCCCGTGGTGCCGCGCAAGACATCGGAAAGATTATCGAAGGGCGCGCCGGCCATACCGCCCCCGAAAGAGGCATGCCCTTCCGCCAGCGCTTCGCGGCTGACCTCGCCGACGGCGTCACGCCATTGCGCGATTTCTTTGCCGGCTTCAATCAAAGTTTCAAACGCTTTCTGCACATCCGGATTAGCAAAAGACGCTACCCAGCCGAGGGGGTTGGTCAGGACCGGCTGGAATCCCGCCAGGTATTGGAACGGCTCCAGCGCGCCGGCGGTACGGGGCAGAAAGACCCGCATCCAGTAGTCCGTAAAGTTCTCCATAAAGTCGTCATACTCACCCGGCTTCATGTAAACGCCCTCGATAAACTGGTACATCTGGGCGTTATCCGGGAGGCCGTGGCCGGGCCACTTATGCAGCTTGTGCCCGATTTTCTCGATAACGCGGCCGGGGTAGACCAGCCCCGGGCTGGCAAAGCTGTCCGACGGGAAATCACGGTTGAATTTCCGCCAGGCATCCGCCAGTTTCCGGTAATCGTACATCACTTCTTTAAGCGAATATCCGGCATATATGGCGGGATAATAACCGGACGGCAGCATCACGGGAACGCGGTCCGGTTCTTCCAGCTTGATGACTTTAATAAAGCGGGTAACCCGTTCCTGGTAGGCTTTTTTCGCCGCCGGGCTGTTAAAGGTCACGCCGGGAGCCTCCAGCCATTTTTTAAAGCGCTCTTCGCGCTTTTCCTGCCAGGTAAGTTTTTCCCAGTTGGCAACGCCTTCCATAATCAACCTCGATATATTTTTTAGGGAAACCCCTTCGATAAAATCAGGGGAGAGTTCCTATTTCTTATAGACGCCGTATTCTTTGGCGGCGTCCATCATCGCGTGCAGATTCTCTATTTTCCCCTGGTCCATCGAGGCCGCGGATGTCAGAATATAGCCGCCGCCGGGCGCACAGTCCTCGATGAGCTTGCGGCAGCCTTCTTTAACGTCCTTGACCGTGCCGGTGACCATGATGGAAATAGGCAGGTTGCCGCAAATACAGTTCGTCCGGCCTACCGTCTTCTTGGCCTGCGCCATGTCCATGTACTCGAAGTACCAGACCATCGAGGCTTTGGGCATATCCTGGATGATATCCAGGCGGGGGATATAGTTGCCCTCGGCGAAAGGCAGGGGTATCAGCCCTTCATTAATGATGCCCAGCAGCACTTTCTTAAAAGTGGGCCAGTAGAAGGTTTCGAACTGTTTGGGAGACATGAAGCCCTTTTCACCCTTGTGCAGCGGCATCATGACAATCGGCGATAGTGAATTGTCCGCGCCGCTGACCGCTTCCTCGATGACGATGGGCACCAGGGCTTCCATCGCCTCGTGGATTTTCTCCGGCTGGCGGTACATATCCATAAAGATGCCTGTCGTGCCGCGCAGCATATCCGTCAGCATATCGAAGGGCGCGCCGGAAAAACCGCCGCTGCTGAAGCCGGGGTAGCCGGACTGTATGGCTATACGCCCTACCTCGCCGGTAATTTTCATCCATTTAATTATTTCTTCAGCCGCCTGGAATATCTTGATATACGCTCCCTGTACCGCGGGGTCGGCGAACTTTGTCAGGAAGAAAATGGGCAGGCCTATCATCGGGTTGAGGTGGGGCAGATTGGCTAAAGGCTTAAAGGCCCCGGCCTGGCGCGGCATAAAGGTGCGCAGCCAGAAATCGGAGGGGTCCCGGATAAGCTTGTCGTATTCGTCCTTTTTCATGTACTCGCCTTCGACGAACTGGTAGGAAGGCACGTCATCGCCGATGCCGTGCCCCGGCCACTTGTGCAGTTTATGGTCGATGATTTCCAGCGCTTTGGCCGGCAGAATTAGCCCCGGCCCGCCGAAGCTGTCCATATCCCCGAAGTCCTTCATGAACTTCAGCCAGGCATCCCGCTGCTTTTCATAATCGTACATGACCGTCTTGAGGTCGTAACCGGCATAGTAGGCGGGGAAATAGCCTACCGGCAGGTTGCAGGGCACGCGGTCGGCCTCTTCCAGGCTGATGGCCTTGATGAACCGGCTTACTCTGGTCTTATAAAGCTGTTCCGCCGCTTTATCCTTGAATTTTACGCCGGGGGCGTCCAGCCAGCGCTTGAACCGCGCGGCCCTTTTCTGTTCCGGCGTCAAATCTTTCCAATTTTCGATGCCTTCCATGTGAACCTCCTTATTTTTGTTCTGTCATTGCGAGCCATACCCGAAGGGAAGGCGAAGCAATCTCACGGTTAGTCGGCGGGATTGCCGCGTCGCTTCGCTCCTCGCCATGACAATTATTTTTAATATTTTCCGTATTCTTTGGCCGCCGCCATCATGGCGCGGATGTTTTCCGGCTTGGCCATATCAAAAGTAGCGCCGCCGGAAAGGATATAGCCGCCGCCCGGAGCGCAGGTCTCGATGAGCTTGCGGCAGTACTCTTTCATATCTTTTTCCGTGCCGGTGTAGGCCACGGAGACCGGTACGTTCCCGGCGATGCAGGACACCTTGCCGACTGTTTTCTTGGCGTTGGCCATATTCGTCTGGTCGAACATCCAGGTGACGGCGGATTTAGGCATGTCCGAAATATACTCCAGGCGGCGGTTGTAAGCGCCTTCCGCCACCGGGAAAGGCACCAGCCCTTCTTCCACCATGCCCAGCAGCATCCGCCGGAAGGTAGGCCAGTAAAAGACCTCGAACTGCTTATCGGACATAAAGGTATCATCGCCCTTGTGCAGCGGCATCATCACCACCGGGCAATCGGCGGCATCACACATGCTGGTAGCGCCGGAAACAAGCCCGGGCAAGACAAACTCCATCGCCTGGTGGATTTTATCCGGCTGGCGGAACATGTCCATGACGATGCCCTGCGTGCCGCGCAGGCTGTCCGCGAAGACGTCAAACGGCGCTACCGCCATGCCGCCGCGGAACATCGGGAAACCTTTAGACTGGGCGGCCTGACTGGTCTCCATGGTAGCTTTGCCGAAAGCCGGCAGGTATTTGCTGGCTTCATTGATAGCTTTAAAAAGTTTCTGGAACTTGGGGTCCAGGCACATGGCCATCAGACGGTTGGGCAGCCCCTGGTAGGAAGAGAAAGAGGGGACATCTGCAAAAGGCTCGAAGACGCCATAGGTGCGGGGCAACAGCTTGCGCAACTGGAAATCGAACGGGTCCTTCATGAAAAGGTCGTACTCGTCCGCTTTCATGTAAACGCCCTCGACGTACTGGTAGGAATGGGCATTATCCGGCAGGCCGTGGCCGGGCCATTTCTGGGTCTTGACCTCCATTAAATCGTTAATCGGCGCCTGGAAGAAGAGCGTGCCGTCAAAAGTGTCCGATTCGAATTCATCCACGAATTTCAGCCAGACCTTCTTCATCAGCTCCGGGTCGTACATGACCTCCTTAAGGGTGACGCCGGCGTTCTTGGCCGGGAACCAGCCGGTAGGCACCATGCAGGGCACGCGGTCGCCTTTTTCCATTTTTACGGACTGGGCCAGGCGGGTGGCGCGGGCTTTATAGTTCTTTTCCGCTTCTTTACTGACGAATTTTATCCCGGGCGCGCTTATCCACTGATTGAGGCGCAGTTCCCGCTTCTCCTGCCAGGTCAGTTTATCCCAGTTTTCCGGTCTTTTAAACATTACTTCCTCCAAAATTAAAAATTCATATATGCCGCCACTGCGAGACCATCCTTCCGCTCATGGTGAGCTTGTCGAACCATCGGAAGGAGGCGAAGCAATCTCACTGGTAGTCAACGGGATTGCTTCGTCGCTGTACTCCTCGCAATGACACCAAACTTTATTTCTTGTACACCCCGTATTCTTTGGCCGCGTCCATCATGGCCTTGAGGTTTTCCATCTTGCCGTTATCGATGCTGGCGCCGCCAGCCAGGATAAAGCCGCCGCCCGGCGCGCAGTCATCAATCAATTTCTTGCAGTAGTCCTTCACCTGCTGGACGGTACCCTTGATGACAACGGAGGTGGGCACGTTACCGGCGATACAGCAAACATCGCCGAGAATCCGCTTGGCTTCCTTCATGTCCGTCTGGTCGAAGTACCAGACCACGCCGCTCGGCGGTGTATCGTTAATCTGTTTGAGCCGGTTGGTATAGCGCCCTTCCGCGAACGGCATCGGCACCAGGCCTTCATTGACCATCGCCAGCAGCAGCCGGCGGTAAGTGGGCCAGTAAAACTCCGCGAACTGCTTGTCCGACATGAAGCAGTCATCGCCTTTGTGCAGCGGCATCATGCAGATGGGGCAGGCGGTCATCGGGAAGTTCTTAATGGTGGTCTCGATGGTCAGTTTGAGATAGCATTCCATGGCTTCATGCAGCTTCTTGGGCTGGCGGAACATGTCCCGGGCGATGCCCTGCGTGCCGCGTAACGCATCGGCAAAATGGTCGAAGGGCGCGCCCGCCATGATGCCGCCGCCGAACAGTGAAGGATATCCCTGCTCTTTAATCCACTGGTTGATTTCAAAATTGGCTTTCATCCATTTATTCTGCTCATCCACCAGGCCCGAAAGGGTCTTGATGATTTTCTGGATATCCGGGTCGGCCATGATGGAGACCCAGGATGTGCCCATCAGCGAACGGATGGGCGGCAGCCGCCTGAACGCCTCGAAGAAGGGAGAGGTGCGGGGCAGCATGGTGCGGAGGTTATAATCGGACGGGTCCATCATGTATTTATCATATTCATCCGCCATCATGTACTCGCCTTCGACGAACTGGTTCATGGTGGCGTCTTCCGGCAGGCCGAGGCCGGGCAGCTTCTGGAGCTTGGAGGGAAGCTCCGCCGCTATTTTGCCGGAGGGGACGAGGGATGGCCCGTTAAAGGTGTCCATGTCCCCGAAGGCTTTTAAATATTTCTTCCAGATTTCCGTGCCTTTATCATAATCATACATCAGCGTGCGGAAGGACGCGCCGCCCCAGTAAGCCGGGTAGTTCCCGGTGGGGAGCATGACCGGCACGCGGTCCGGTTCTTCCAGCTTGATGGCTTTAATAAATCTTTTGACACGCGCTTTATAAAGCTGTTCCGCTTCCTTGCTGACGAATTTTACGTCCGGAGGATTCATCCACCGTTCAAAGCGCGCCTCCCGCTTTTCCTGCCAGGTCATTTCTTCCCAGTTTTTAGTTTCAGCCATGATGATACGCCTCCTTCTTCAATGACCAACAACGTTTGCCGTTTTCGGTTAACAGTTTACAGGCTCGGGTAAGGGAGGTTACCTGGAATACCGTCTGCTATTCCCTTTTCTCCTTAAAACTTCCCGTATTCTTTGGCGGCGGCCATCATCGCGCGCAGGTTTTCCGCCTTCACTTCCGCGCAGCTGGCGCCGCCGGTTAAAATATAGCCGCCGTCTTCGGCACAAAGCTCGATGAGCTTCCGGCAGTATTCCTTCACGTCTTCCGGCGTGCCGGTGCACATCAGCGAGGAGGGTACGTTGCCGGCCAGGCACTGGGTATTGCCGAGGGCCTGCTTGGCCCGCGTCATATCCGTCTGGTCGAAGTGCCAGAGTATCCAGCCGGAAGGCAGGTCTTTAACGCGTTCGAGGCGGCTGTTGTATTTCCCCTCGGCGAAGAGGGAAACCATGATGCCTTCATCAATCAAGGCAAGGATGAATCTCTTTAGGGAAGGCCAGTAGAATTTATCGAACTGGGTAGCGGACATGAAGGTATCATCGCCTTTATGCAGGGGGAAAGTGACCATCACGCCGCCCGTCTGGTTCATCTGCTCGATGGTGTTGCGGATGGCAAAATCCGTAATCACCTCCACGGCTTTGAGGACTTTCTCCGGGCGGCGGTACATGTCCATGATAACGCCCTTGGTGCCGCGCAGCGCATCGCCCAGGGAATCGAACGGCGCCATCGCTACCCCGCCCCTGATGGAGGGATAACCGGCGGTCTGCGCCTCTTCACCGAACCTCATGACTATCTGCTGGTACCTGTTCATTTCCCGCCCGGCGTCCGCCAGCGCCTGGAAAGCGGCCTGCACGTCCGGCTGTCCCGCCGCCATCAATAAAGCCTGGGGCTTGCCGAGAAGGGAGGTAAGGGACGGCAGTTTGCTGAAGGCTTTTAAAGAACCCATAGCCCGGGGCAGAAACACCCGCATTAAATAATCGGATGGGTCGGTAATCAGGGCATCATACTCGTCCGCCGTCATGTATTCCCCTTCGACGAACTGGTGACCGTTGGCGTTTAAGGGCAGCCCGTGGCCGGGCCAGGCATACAGTTTATAATCGACGATGTCCAGCACCCTGGCCGGGTAGACCATGCCGGGGCCGGAAACCGTATCCATTTCAAAATCATTCAGGAATTTTTTCCAGACGCTATAAAGCGCGTCATAATCGTACATCACCTCGTGGACCGACGAGCCGTAATAGAGCGCCGGGAAATTATCCACCGGCAGCGTGACCGGCACCCGGTCCGTCTTTTTCATGAGGAGCGTATCCGCCAGTCTCTTGATACGGGTATCGTAGGCTTTTGCCGCGGCCGGGCTGTTAAATCCGGTAGGAGGCTTCAGCCAATCGCCAAACCGCTTCTCCCGCTTTTCCGCCGGAGTCAATTCCGACCATTTTTTATCCATAACCGTACCCCAAATTACGCGCCGGCGGGAATAACCATATTCCATGTCCTGCCGATGAAAAACGGGCCGGCTAAAAGCTATAGCCGTTATTTATAATATCCGTATTCTTCAGCGGCTTCGATGATAGCGTGCAGATTCGCCGGGTCACATTTATCGATACCGGAGCCGAGTGAAAGGATATAGCCGCCGCCCGGAGCGCAGCCTTCAATGAGTTTGCGGCAATATTCCTTTATCGCCGCCGGTTTTTGCGTATAGAGCTGTACCGCGGTGACGTTACCGGAGATACAGGCGGAATCGCCCAGTATTTTCTTGGCCATGAACATATCCGTTTTTTCCATCGTCCAGATAACGGAACTGCGCGGCAGCTCGCTGATTATCTTTAAACGCGCTTCATTATAGCTGCCGTCGATGACCATCATCGGCACACAGCCCTCGTTGATACACCCCAGCAGCAGTTTGCGGAAGGTGGGCCAGTAAAACTTTTCGAACTGTTTGACCGACATAAAACTGTCATCGCCTTTATGCATCGGGACGAAAATGACGGGGCTCTTTGCCATATTGACCATGCCCACCGCCGCCTTCATACTCTGCTCCGCGAGGTATTCCAGACATTCTATCAGTTTTTCCGGCTGGCGGTACATATCCATGACGGAGCCGTGGGTCCCGCGGAGCATATCCGCCACGGTATCGAAGGGCGCCAGCATCACGCCGCCCATCAGCGGCGGATATCCTTCTTCCAGAGATAGCCTGGCGCATTCGCCCATGGCTTTCTGGAACTTTACCTGCTCTTTGGCGGCCGCGCTGACCGCTTTAAAGAGTTTCTGGAAAGCCGGGTCCAGGCACATGGCCATCAGCTGGTTGGGCAGCCCCTGGTAAGATGACATCGGGGGCAGATTGGCGCAGGGCTCGAAAACGCCGTAAGCGCGCGGGATAAAACGCCGCAGGCCGAAGTCGAACTGGTCCTTCATGAAAAGCTCGTATTCATCCGCCTTCATGTATTCCTTTTCCACAAAGTTCTGCAGCGTCGCGTTGTCCGGCAGGCCGCCCCCCGGCCACTTGTTGACCTTGTAATCCAGCAGCTCATAAACCTTAGCGGAAAAGAACATGGGGGCATCATTGGAATCCTGGTCATAGTCCTTGAGCCATTTTGCCCAGGCGGGAACGATTTTTGAAGGGTTGTAAATTACGTCTTTAAGCGTATACCCGGCGTTATACGCTATCATGGAATTCCCGGCGATGTGTATCGGGACGCGGTCCGGTATTTCCATCTTGATGGCTTTCATCATCCGGGTGGCGCGGGTCTGATATTTTTTAGCCGCTGCCGGGCTTAGTTTAAAATTCGATGTGTCAAGCCACTTTTTAAAGCGTTCCTCGCGTTTCTCCTGCCAGGTCATCTCTGACCATTCTTTTGACATATCAATCCCCCCGCTCAAAGACAGTGGATTAGAATTGGCAGCGCCGCCATTCCCGGTAATGGGAAAAGCTAAGTTAGCGCTGCCAACCGTTAATGTGCCAATATCCTATTTATATACGCCGTATTCTTGGACCGCCGCCATCATCGCGCGCAGGTTTTCCGGATTGCCTTCGTCCACATTGGCGCCGCCGGCCAGGACGTAGCCGCCGCCCTTGCCGCAGACCTCGATGAGTTTCCGGCAATGTTCCTTGACTGCCTGCGGCGTGCCCGTCATGACCAGCGAGGTGGGCACGTTGCCGATAATGCAGCACCGGTCGCCGATTTTTTCTTTAGCTTTAAAGATATCCGTCTGGTCGAAGTACCAGGCCACGGAACCTTTGGGGAAATCGCCGATGATGTCCAGACGGTTGTTATAACTGCCTTCCGCGAAGAGGATGGGGAAAATACCTTCATTGACCATCGCCATGACTACCTTCTTAAAGGTGGGCCAGTAGAAGGTCTCGTACTGCTTGATGGACATAAAGCTGTCCGCGCCTTTGTGCAGCGGCATCATCACCACCGGCGCCGCGGCATTGGCTACCGAGGCAATGGCCGATTCGGTCGTGATGGGAGCAATCCTCTCCATCGCTTCATGCACCTTTTTTGGCTGCTTGAACATATCCATCATGATGCCCTGCGTGCCGCGCAGCGTATCGCCGAGGGTATCGAACGGGGCTTTAGCCAGGCCGCTCATGATGCCGGGATAGCCCAGCGCTAAAGCCTCCGCCGCCACCTCGCCGACATACGCTATCCACTTCATGGTCTCGTTGCCGGCTTGCATCAGGGCATTGAAGCCCGCCTGCACTTCCGGGATACCGAAAGGCAGAAAAGACTGGATGGCAATTTCTTCAAAAGTTGTCCAGGCCGGCAGCTGGGTGAAAGCCTTGAGCGCGCCGAAGACCCGCGGCATGTACATCCGCAGCCAGAAATCAGAAGGGTCTTTGATCAGAGCATCGTACTCATCGGCTTTCATCCACTCGCCTTCTACCGCCTGATAGGAAAGTGTGGTCTTGGAAAGGCCGTGCCCCGGCCATTTATACAGCTTGTAGTCAACCGCTTCCAGGGCCCTGCCCGGCGGGACGAGGGCAGGGGGAGTATAAGTGTCTGCCTCAATCTCATGAAGCAGTTTGAGCCAGGCGCTTTTCATCTTGGGATAGTCATACATGACCTCGCCAAGATTAGTGCCGGCATAGGCAGCAGCATACAGTCCCGTAGGAATAATGCAGGGTACCCTGTCCGGTTTCTGCAGCGTAAAAGCTTTGATGAACCGGGTTACTCTTTCTTTATAGGCTTTCTCAGCCTCTGGGCTGGCGAATTTCACACCCGGGGGAGAAAGCCACCGCTGGAAGCGTTGTTCCCGCTTTTCTTCCGGAGTCAACTCCGCCCATGCCTTACCCATATTACTTCACACCATACCAGCCGTTGGTCAGCGTAACTGCAGCCATAGCGTCTTTGCCAAACGCATCAGCCTTGGCATACTTGCGAACCTCATCGTCCATCTGGCCGCCGCCAATCATGATTTTGATGTCTTTGCGTAGTCCGGCTTTTTCCAGCGCTTCTACGGTTTCTTTCATGGCATCAAAGGCGGGCGTGAGGAAGCCGCTCAAACCGAGTACCGGCGCCTTCGTATCTTTCATCGCCTGGACGAATTTATCCACAGGTACATCGACACCGAGGTTGGTTACTTCATAACCGTTGACATCCAGCATGAACTCAACGATGTTCAGGCCAATATCATGTATATCGCCGGCCACCGTGCCGATGACAACCTTGCCGATTTTCTTGACTTTGGCACCCGAGCC
>DAOUGB010000088.1:0-26989 GCA_034429595.1 Dehalococcoidales bacterium | reverse complement strand
GTACCGCGGCCGACACGTTTGCTGGCGTGCCTGGAGCCGGGGGCTGGAGCGATATTATTTTGTTTAACCAAGCTCTTCCTCCACTTTAACCAGGTGTCTCACCTTATTGATCATGCCGCGTAAAGAACGGGTATCTTCACGGACGACACTCTGATGCAGACGGTGGAAACCCAGGGTTTTTAGCGTATTTCTCTGTGTTGCATCATAGCCGATGCCGCTTTTAATTAAGGTAATACGTATCTTACTCACTGGCGGGTGCCTCCCCGGTGGTAGTCGCAGCCGCGGGGGCGGTTGCTTTACGTTTGGCAAGTTCTTCCTTAGGGTTCTTTAGACTGGTCAGGGCAACTATCGTCGCCCGGGCAACGTTGATATGGTTGGAATTGCCCAGAGATTTGGTCAGGATATCTTTGATGCCGCAGGCTTCCAGCACGGCCCGGATACTGCCGCCGGCAATAACGCCGGTGCCCGGTACAGCCGGTTTTAACATAACCGTGGCGGCACCGTAATTAATTGTAATTTCATGCGGTATCGTGCTGCCGGCCAGAGGGACTTTAATCAGGTTCTTCCTGGCCTGTGCCCCGCCCTTGCTGATAGCTGTCGGGACTTCATTAGCTTTACCTATACCCACGCCGACATGACCTGCACCGTCACCGGTAACCACCAGAGCGCTGAAACGCAGACGTTTACCGCCTTTCATTACCTTGGCGACACGGTTAACGTTAATGAGCTTGTCATTAAGGTTCAACTCGGCCGAATCTATCCTGCTTAATGGTTGCTTCATCGGACCCCATATCCTCTCTTAGAACTTGAGCCCGCCCTTACGGGCTGCTTCCGCCAGGGCTTTTACGCGTCCCTGGTATTTAAATCCGCCACGGTCAAAAGCTACCTGACCGATGCCCTTGTCCTTGGCGCGTTTCGCGATTAATGTACCCACCAATGCCGCTTCCCCCGCTTTCTTTTTGCCTTTAGTCTCTTTCTTGATATCGGCGTCGAGGGTCGAGGCGGCGGCTATCGTTTGCCCCTGCACATCATCGATAACCTGGGCGTAAATGTGGTTCAAACTGCGGAACACACAAAGCCTGGGGCGGGAGCCGTTGCCGGTAATCTTTTCCCTCACCCTTGCATGCCTTCTTATGCGCGATTCTCTGGTATAAGATTTGCTCATTTCTATTTCCTGCCCACTACCTTACCGGCCTTGCCGGGTTTAAGCTTTATTCTTTCGCCAGCGTATCTGATGCCCTTGCCCTTGTAATGGTCCGGGACGCGGAGAGCGCGGATTTCAGCCGCCTGCTGCCCCACGACCTCTTTATTGATGCCGCTGACCTTTATCTTGTTGGTCCCTTCCACCGCCAGGGTGATGCCGGGCATGGGCTTAACTTCACACTGGTGTGAATAACCGAGCCGAAGCGTCAGTTTATCGCCGGTTTTCTCCACGCGGTAGCCAACCCCGACGATTTCCAGGTTCTTCTCAAAACCCTTGGAGACTCCCTGCACCATGTTAGCCACCAGGGTACGGGTCAAACCGTGGAAAGCGCGGTGCTTCTTGGCATCGGATGGCCTGGTAACCGTAAGATTGTTGCCATCCTGCTTGATAATCATTTCCGCGGGCAGATCGCGCTTAAGCTCGCCCTTGGGGCCCTTGACCGTAACGGTCTCTCCCGTAATATTTACCGTAACCCCTGCTGGTACGGCTATTGGCATTTTTCCGATTCTAGACATAAGATTCACTCCAGCAAATGTTTACCATACATAGCACAGCAGCTCGCCGCCGGAACCCTGGCGCCAGGCTTGCTGGCCCGTTTTTAATCCCTGGGACGTGGAAATAATGGCGATGCCCAGCCCGCCGTAAACGCGCGGGATTTCCTTCTTCTGCACGTACAGCCTTAGCCCCGGTTTGCTCATTCGCTTCAGCCCGGTAATAGCCGGTTTATTATCGATATACCTTAAATGTACCTTAATCTCACGGTGGGGCTTGCCCTTGACTATCTCGTAATCGGTGATAAAACCTTCATCTTTAAGTATCTTGGCGATAGCAAGTTTAATCTTGGACGCGGGCACAACTACAGAATCATGCTTTACCATGATGGCATTGCGTATCCGGGTTAACATATCAGCAATTGGGTCTGTCACTGTTACACCTACCATTAACTTTAGCTTACCAGCTAGATTTTCTTACTCCGGGCAGTTTGGCATCGAGCGCCAGGGTGCGGAAGCATATCCGGCAGATGCCGAATTTGCGTATATAGGCGCGGGGCCGGCCGCAAATCCTGCACCGGTTGTGTTTCCGTACCGGGTACTTGGGAGTACGCTGTGATTTTAATACCATCGATTTTTTGGCCATGACTAGTTCTCTCCATCCTTAGCGAAAGGCATCCCCAGCAGCTCGAGCAGGTGTCTGCCATCTTCATCGGTCCTGGCTGTGGTTACGATAGAAATTTCCATGCCGCGTATTTTATCCACTTTATCATATTCTATTTCCGGGAAAAGGATTTGCTCTTTCAAGCCCAGGGTATAATTGCCGCGGCCATCAAAAGCGTCCTTGGGGATTCCCTGGAACTCATGCATACGGGGAAGCACCGCATTGACCAGCTTATCGAAGAAAGCCCACATGCGCTCGCCGCGCAGCGTTACCTTGAGGCCTATCGGCATCCCCTGCCTTAATTTAAAATTGGCGATGGATTTCTTGGAACGGGTAATAATCGCGTGCTGCCCGGCGATAGCCACCAGGTCCGCCTCCGCGGCTTCCATGGCTTTGGCGTTAGCGATAGCCTCACCCATGCCGACATTAATCACGATTTTTTCCATGCGCGGCACCTGCATGACATTAGCGTAACCGCGTATTTCCATCATGCGGGGCACTACTTCTTTGGTATATTTCTCTTTTAGTCTGGCCATTTATTCAATCACCTCACCGCAGGCCCGGCAGAACCTGGCTCTCCGGCCGTCTTCCAGTTGCTTTGTGCCGATGCGCGCGGGCTTATTGCACTTGGCGCAGAGATACATCACCTTGGCGGCATCCAGCTTGGCCTCCAGGTCGATAATACCGGCCTGCCTCGCGGCGCCTCTTGCCTTGGAGTGCTTCTTAATAAAATTTACGCCCTCAACCAGCACCTTGTTTTCCCGGGGATAGGCAAAGCGCACTTTACCCTTTTTGCCCTTGTCCTTCCCGGCAATAACCAGTACGTTATCGTCTTTCTTGATTTTCATAATCTTATCTGCCTTTTATAATACCTCCGGCGCCAGAGAAACAATCTTGGTGTACTGTTTCTCTCTAAGCTCTCTGGCCACCGGTCCAAAAATACGGGTACCCTTGGGATTATTCTTATCTGACAGGATGACGGCGGCATTTTCATCAAACCTGATGTAGGAGCCGTCCATCCGCCGGTAGGGGGATGAAGTGCGGACGACTACCGCGCGCACGACATCGCCTTTCTTAGTGGCGGCATTAGGAATGGCTTTCTTTACCGAGGCGACAATCGTATCGCCAAGGTAAGCATATTTCCGCCTGGTGCCGCCCAGGACGTTGATGCAGGAAATTTCCCGCGCTCCGGAATTATCTGCCACCTTTAGCCTGGTATTCATCTGAATCATTGCTGTTCACCCAAATCCTAGTTCGTTATTTCTTCCGGTTTAATCTCGGCCACTTCACCTTTGGTGACCACTTCTACCACACGCCATCTCTTGAGTTTGGAAAGCGGGCGCGTCTCCTCGATTTTTACCGTATCGCCCGTTTTACTTATTTTACTTTCATCGTGAGCGTAGTATTTCGCAATTCTCCTGATGGTCTTTTTATACAGCGGATGCAGCCGGGGAGTATCCACGGCGACAATCACGGTTTTCTGCATCTTGTCACTAATAACCTTACCGATTCTTATCTTGCGCTTTGTTTCCATGTTGGCCAATCCTACCTTATCCCCAGTTCTCTTTCCGTGAGTACCGTGTTCAGCCGGGCAATCTTCCGCTTGACCCTCCGCACCTCGCGGTGGTTCACCAGCTGCTTGGTGGAGAGGCGGAAACGCAGGTTGAAAAGCTCCTGGTGTGATTCTTCCAGTTCCTTCTTCAATTCCTCGGTGCTCTGTTCCCTAGTTTCTTTAAGTTTTGATGATGCCATGATTCCCTACTTTGCCGCTTCGTTAGTAAGTGAAGCGATACTTTCTTTGGCGATAAAACGGGTTTCAATCGGCAATTTGTTCGCTGCCAGGCGGAGAGCATCCTTGGCTACCTTTTCGCCTACGCCGGACATCTCGAACATCACCCTGCCGGTTTTAACGACGGCTACCCAGTGGTCCGTCATGCCTTTACCGCTGCCCATACGGGTTTCTGCGGGTTTCTTGGTGGCCGGTTTATCCGGGAAAATGCGTATCCACACCTGGCCGCCGCGGCGGATATGACGGGTAATGGCACGCCGTGCCGCTTCTATCTGCGCGCTGGTCAGCCACGCAGACTCCATGGCCTGCAGGCCGTATTCGCCGAAGCTTACCATATTGCCCGAATGGGCTTTACCGCGGCGATTGCCCCTCTGCGCTTTACGATATTTTACACGCTTAGGCTGTTGCATCCTTGCCCTCTTCCTTGTTCTTTGTCGTAGATTTCTTAGCGGCCTTAGGAGCAGCTTCAGCAGGGGCTTCAGCCTTTTTTACCTTCTTTTTGGGCGCTTCCGCTTCTTCTTCTGCTGCCGGTTCGGCTGCTTTAAATTCAGTTTTCTTGGCGGCGGCCTTAGGTTTCGCGGCCTTCGGCTCTGCTGCCTTGGTTTCAGTTTCCTTTTCTTCGGCGGGCTTGGCGGCTTTCTTGGCCTTGGCCTTGGCTGCCTTTTCTTCTTTGGCCGGTGCTTCAGCCGCCGCTTTAGCTTTGGCAGCCGCTTCCGCCAGTTTTTCGCCTACGATAGATGTGGTAACTGACGCGGGTTTATGAACCTTGGCGGCTTTATCTTCCGCGGGTTTATGGGCCTTAGCCGGTTTTTCTTCGGCGGCCGGTTCAGCTTTAGCTGCCTCGGCAACGGCCGGTTCGGTGGCAGCTTCCGCGGGCTTTTCTTCAGCCTCGGTAACCTTTAATTCGGGCAGTACCTGCCCTTTATAAATCCATACTTTTACCCCGATGCGCCCCAGCGTAGTGCGCGCCTCGGTGAAACCGTAATCGATATCCGCCCGCAGGGTATGCAGCGGCACCTGCCCCTCGTGGAGAGTCTGGCGGCGGGCGATTTCCGCGTTCGCCAGCCGGCCGGCGGCGCTTACTTTAATACCCTTGGCGCCGGATTGCAAGGAGCGGAAAATAGCCTGTTTCATCGCGCGGCGGTAGGCCACGCGGCGCTCAATCTGCTCCGCCACGGACCGGGCTACCAGATAAGCGTCAAGCTCCGGCTGCCGGATTTCCTGTATATTAAGGCGCACTTTCTTGCCGATGAGCGCCTCGAGATGCTGTCTCATTTCGTCAACACGCGTGCCGCCCCGGCCGATGACGATGCCGGGTCTGGCAGTGTGTAAAGTGATAGTCACATCTTTAGCCTGGCGGTCTATCTCAACCAGAGATATCGCAGCCTCCGGGTATTTCTCTTTAATATGTTCCCGGATTTTGTTATCTTCCTGAATAAACTCGGCATAGTGCGCATCACTATACCACTTAGACTGCCAGTCTTTAATGACTCCAAGTCTGAATCCCATCGGGTGAACTTTATGGCCCAATTAACCCTCCTGCTCTGCAACTATCACGGTAATGTGGCTGGAGTTTTTCTTTATAGGACTCGCGCGCCCTCTCGACCGCGCTTTAAAACGGCGCATACCGCGTGCTTCATCTATACAGATTTTTACTATTTTCAGGTTTGCGGGGTCCATCTGAAAGTTGTTTTCCGCATTAGCCGCCGCCGATTTTACGGTCTTGGCTATCAGCTTCGCCTTGGGCGTGGGCGTGTAGCGGAGAATGTTTAACGCCTCGTCAACTTTCTTGCCCCGCACCATGTCTACCAGCGGGCGCATCTTGCCCGCAGGCATGCCGGTGTCTTTAGTTACAGCTTTAACTTCCACTTTTTTACACCTTAACCAGATTACTCTTTATCTGCTTTGGTCGAGTGCCCTCGGAACGTGCGGGTAGGGGCAAACTCGCCGAGTTTATGGCCCACCATGTTTTCATTGATATAGATGGGTACATGCTTGCGGCCGTCATGGACGCCGATAGTAAGTCCCACCATCTGCGGTAATATGGTAGAGTGTCTCGCCCAGGTCTTGATCACCGTTTTCTTGCCGGAACGGATTACATCGTCTACTTTTTTTACCAGCTTTTCGTCAACTGCCGGGCCTTTTTTCGTCGATCTTGACATGTTTCCTCTTTAACCGCCTATTTGCCTCTGCGTTTTACTATCATCTTATCGGAAGCCTTCGGCTTGCGGGTCTTGTAGCCTAGGGCCGGTTTGCCCCAGGGAGTCTTGGGACCGGGCATACCCACCGGCGAGCGGCCTTCACCGCCGCCATGGGGATGGTCGCGGGGGCTCATTGCGGAGCCTCTAACCGTGGGACGTATGCCCATATGCCGCTTGCGTCCCGCCTTACCCAGGCTAATGTTCTGGTGCTCGATGTTGCCGATCTGCCCGATGGTGGCGATGCAATCGCTAAGAATGCGGCGGATTTCGCCGGAGGGGAGGCGGATAAGCACGTAATCCCCTTCCTTCACCATCAACTGGGCTGAACCGCCGGCGGAGCGCACCAGCTGCCCGCCCCGGCCTTTCTGTACCTCGATATTGTGTATCTCGGTGCCGGTGGGCATATATTTCATGGGCATGGAATTGCCCGGTTTGATTTCTGCTTTGGGGCCGGCCATGACCGTATCGCCCACGTTCAGACCGACCGGGGCGATGATGTAGCGTTTTTCCCCGTCGATATAGTGTATCAGCGCGATACGCGCCGAGCGGTTGGGGTCGTACTCTATCGAAGCCACCTTGCCGGGAATATCAATCTTATCCCGCTTGAAATCTATAATACGCAACGCTCTCTTTTCGCCGCCGCCGCGGTGGCGCACGGTGACTTTACCGCGGAAGTTGCGCCCGGCCTTGCTTTTTTTTGCAACCAGCAGCGATTTCTCCTTCGGTTTTCCCCTCGTAATTTCATCGAAGGTGTAGCCGCTCATGTTGCGCCGGCCGGCCGATGTAGGTTTATATACTTTTATAGCCATTTGGCTTCCCCTTTATCTTATACGCCTTCAAAGAATTCTATTTTATCTCCGGCTTTGAGTGTGACGATAGCTTTCTTCCAGGGCATTGTTGCTACTACACGCCGTCCCATCCGCTTGGTCTTCCCCCGCATGGTGATGACGTTAACGCCGGTTACCGTAACCTTAAAAGCCTTCTCTACCGCCTGTTTGATTTGCAGCTTGTTAGCGCCATCGGCAATTTCAAAGGCGTATTTGTTCAGACCTTGCAAAACCGTGCTCTTTTCCGTAACCAGCGGACGGCGCAGCACTTCATACAGATGCATTATTTCGCCTCCTGTGCTTTACCGTTGCCCCACAGTTTTTCTGCCGCCCGCACCGCAGCCTCGGTCATCAGCAACGTTTTATGTGATAATATGTCCAGAATATTTATGACACCGGCCGGACTGGTAACAACCTGCGGGATGTTCCGGGCGGATTTGATGACGTTTTCTTCCGGGTTCTGGGTCACGATGAGCGCGGAAGAATCTACCTTCAGCGCGTTTAATACGTCTAGCATTTTCCTGGTTTTCGGCTCGTCAAAATTAAAGCCATCCAGTATTTTCAGGTCGCCTTCGCCCGCTTTGGAGGAAAGGACACAGCGCAACGCCAGACGGCGTAATTTCTTGGGTATCTCCTGCCGGTAATCGCGCGGCTGTGGGCCGAAGGACACGCCGCCGCCGCGGCGGGTAGGGGATTTCTTGCTGCCGGCGCGGGCGTAGCCGGTGCCCTTTTGCCGGTAGAGCTTCTTAGTACTGCCGTTGACCTCGCCGCGGGTCTTGGTGGCGGCATTGCCCTGGCGGAGGTTAGCCTGCATGCCGACCATTACCTGGTGGACAACCGCTTCATTAAACGGTACCCCGAATATGGAATCGCTTATTTCAATTTTCCGGACTTCTTCTCCGGAAAGATTATAAACTGGAACCTTCACCTTACTTTTTCTCCCTCTTGGCCTTTTGTATAATTACCAGGCCATTGGTCATACCCGGCACGGCGCCTTTAACCAATAGCAGGTTGCGGGCGGGATCGGCTTCCAGCACCTCTAGGTTGCTGACAGTAGTTCGCGCGCTGCCCAAGTGACCGGCCATGCGCAGTCCTTTTAAAACACGCCCGGGGCTGGTGTTGGAGCCTACGGAACCCGGCGCGCGCCATCTGTCGGACTGGCCGTGGGTCTTGGGCCCGCCGTTAAAATGATAGCGCTTAACACCACCGGCAAAACCCTTGCCTTTGGAAACGCCGATGACATCGATTTTGTCTCCGACCTTGAACAGGCTGACATCGATTTTCTGTCCGGCTTCCATCTGGGGAGCGGCATCCAGCCGGAATTCGCGCATGTATTTATATTTGACCGGCTCTTTTTCCTTGGCTTTGCCCTTCTTGGCGGTCTTCTTCTTCACCTCGCCGAAGCCGAGCTTGGCGGCGATATAGCCGTCCTTCTCCATGGTCTTTACCTGCGTTACCGTGCAGGGGCCAGCCTCGATGGCGGTGATGGCCTCGGTCTTGCCGCCTTTGCCGTATACCTGGGTCATGCCCAGTTTCTTGCCTAAAATTCCTTCAGTCATAACTTCACCAGTTTTATTGTCATTCTGAGCGCAGCGAAGAATCCGTTTCCCTCTCGCTTTTGCCTGATGACTTTATTCTTAGTTCCCTTTTTTATAATTTAGGCGGGGTGGCTATTCCCTGCACCCTGTCCTCTATCCCCTATAATTTAATATCTATTTCCACGCCGGACGGCAGGTTCAGCTTGGTCAGCGCATCGATTGTCTTGGAGGTAGTCTCGATGATATCTATCAGGCGCTTGTGCGTCCGTATCTCGAACTGCTCCTGCGAGTCTTTATCGATGAAAGGGGAGCGGATAACGCTGAATTTCTGGATGCGGGTCGGTAACGGTACCGGCCCCACCGCCACGGCTCCGGTGCTTTCCACCGCTTCCAGGATTTGCCGTGCTGATAGGTCGACTACTTTATGGTCATAACCCTTGAGTTTGATGCGGATTTTCTGTTTAGCCATTTTTCTTGCCTACAGCCTTTTCTATAATCTCGTCCGTCATGTTAGACGGTAATTGCTCGTAGCTGTTAAATTCCAGCGAATGTGTCGCCCGTCCCTGTGTCAGTGAGCGCAGGTTCGTGGCGTAGCCGAACGATTCAGCCAGCGGTATCAGGCAGTGAATGATGAACGTATCGCCCTGGGGGTCTACTTTGCCGATATGCCCGCGCCGGGAATTAAGGTCCCCGATGATATCGCCCAGGAACTGCTCCGGGGTGACCACTTCCAGTTTCATGATGGGTTCCAGTAATATCGGCCTGGCTTTCCGGACGCCTTCCTTCAGCGCGATGGAACCGGCCATTTTGAAAGCCAGTTCCGATGAATCTACATCGTGGTAGCTGCCGTCATAAAGGGTAGCCTTGATATCCACCACCGGGTAGCCCGCCAGCACGCCGGTTTCCATAGCTTCGGTAATACCCGCTTTAATCGGGTTAACGAACTGGCGCGGTATCGCGGCGCCTTTCAGCGCTTCCACGAATTCAAAACCTTTGCCGCGCGGCTGGGGCTCGAATTGCACATTCACCACGCCGTACTGGCCGTGGCCGCCGCTCTGCCGCACGAATCTGCCTTCCTGTTTAATCGGCATGGTAATCGTCTCTTTGTAGGCTACCCGCGGGTTGCCCACTTTAACGCCCACGTTGAATTCCCTGATAAGGCGGGTGGTAATCACTTCCAGGTGGAGCTCGCCCATGCCGGAAACCACCGTCTGTCCGGTCTCTTCGTTAAAGCTCACCTTGAAGGTGGGGTCTTCTTCCGTTAGTTTCTGTAACGCTTCGCCGAGTTTATCCTGGTCGGCCCGTGTCTTGGGCTCGACGGCAATGGAAATTACGGGTTCGGGGAAGCGGATGGATTCCAGAATAATGGCTTTGGAGGATTCACAGAGGGTATCGCCGGTGAAGGTATTTTTGAGTCCGAGGGTGGCAACGATAGCGCCGGTATCGGCGGAGGTAATGTCCTCGCGGTGGTTGGCGTGCATCAAGAGAAGGCGGCCAATTCTTTCCGGTCTTTGCCGGGTAGGATTATAGACTTGGGCGCCTACCTTTATCTTTCCTGAATAAACTCTAAAATAAACGAGACGGCCCACGAAGGGGTCCGTCACAACTTTAAAAGCCAGCGCGGAGAAGGGTGCGTCATCGCTGGCTTCACGGGTAATTTTCTCTTCGGTACGGGGGTCGGTGCCGTCCACCGGCGGGACCTCCAGCGGCGAAGGGAGATAATCTACAATAGCATCGAGCAGCAGGGTAACGCCCATGTTCCGCAGGGAACTGCCGCATACCACGGGCACGCCTTTATTCGCCAGCCCCACTCTCCTTAAAGCCTGTCTCAATTCCGCGGGCTCTACCTTGTGGCCTTCTACAAAGGCTATCATCATGGCGTCGTCATGCTCCGCCACTTTGGAGATTAAATGCTGGCGTGCTTCCGCCGCCGCCGCTTGATACTCTTCCGGAATCGGGATTTCTTCACGCGGTACGTCTGCGTCGCCGGTAAAATGCCAGGCTTTGTTTTCCACAAGGTCGATAACGCCCTCATAGCGGTCTTCAGCCCCGATGGGAAGCTGAATCGGCAGCGGCGTCGCCACCAGGCGTGTCTCGATCATGGAAACGGTGCGGTTGAAATTGGCGCCGATACGGTCCATCTTGTTGATATAGCAGATGCGGGGTACTTTGTATTTATCGGCCTGGCGCCAGACGGTTTCCGATTGCGCTTCTACGCCGGAAACGGCATCGAAGACCACCACGCCGCCATCGAGGACGCGCAGGCTACGCTCTACTTCAGCCGTAAAATCTACGTGTCCGGGGGTATCGATAATATTGATGCGGTGCTCCAGCCAGTAGCAGGTGGTGGCGGCGGAAGTAATCGTGATGCCGCGTTCCTTTTCCTGGTCCATCCAGTCCATCACCGCGGTGCCCTCGTGGGTCTCGCCCAGTTTGTAGGTCTTCCCGGTGTGATAGAGTATCCTCTCGGTGACGGTCGTCTTGCCGGCATCGATATGGGCGATAATACCTATATTGCGGATCTTTTCCAGAGGGAATTCCCTGGTCACTTTTTTATCTCCCGCTGTCTGACTTTTGATGTTTGTGTTAGTTACCAAATCCTTTACCACCTGTAATGGGCAAAAGCACGGTTAGCCTCGGCCATTTTGTGTGTGTCTTCACGTTTCTTGATCGTGTTGCCCTGGCCCTGGTAGGCTTCGGCAAGCTCATCGGCCAGTCTTTCGGACATCGCCTTGCCTTTTCTCGACCTGGCGGACTGAATCAGCCAGGTGAGGGCCAGGAAAAGCCCGCGTTCCGGCTCTACTTCCACCGGAACCTGATATGTGGCGCCGCCCACGCGGCGGGGTTTGACCTGGAGGAGGGGGGTAACGTTCTTCACGGCCTGCTCGAGGGCGGCGGCGGGGTCTTTGGATACCTGCTGCCCCAGCTTTTCCAATGCGTCATAAACGATTGTTTCCGCCGTTCTTTTCTTGCCGCACTCCATTATCTTGATAATCAGCTGTGATACGGTTGCGCTGCGGTACTTCGCATCCGGGACTATTTCTCTTTTTTCTGCTCTAGCTCTTCTCGCCATGTCAATTCCTCGTATTAAGCGGTAGCGGCAGTGCCTTCGGCGGCCTTGGCCTTACCTTTTTTAGCCCCGTATTTACTGCGGCCCTGTTTGCGGTTTTGCACGCCGGTGGTATCCATCGCGCCGCGGATGATGTGGTAGCGCACGCCGGGGAGGTCCGGCACGCGGCCGCCGCGCACCAGGACGACGGAGTGCTCCTGAAGCTCGTGGCCTTCGCCGGGTATGTAAGCGGTGACCTCTACATGGTTGGTCAGCCGCACTTTAGCGATTTTACGTAATGCGGAGTTCGGTTTCTTGGGGGTGGTGGTCTTTACCTGAATACAGACGCCGCGTTTCTGCGGGGAGCTTTTACCCTGCAGCACCCTGTTTTTTAACGAATTGTAGGTGAAGCCCAGCGCGGGCGTTTTGTCCTTGGTGATGGCTTTTCGCCGCCCTTTGCGGACTAGCTGATTAATCGTTGGCATCTTATATTTTCTACCCCCTAACAATTAGAATGGATGGGCATAACCCATCCATTACGAATTCTTGTAATGTGATAGAGAGAGGTTTCACAAGCTCAATCTATCTACTTTTACTGAATTCCTAGTACCAAACAATAAATGTAACATAAATCCCTACCTCCTGTCAACACCTTCCGCGATAATTTCACGAATAAAACAAATTGAGTCTACTGTTAACGGTCTGCAGTTTACAGCCCCCGCACCTTTTCCCATCCGCTCACCCCGTATCAAGTACGTTATTATTTAAGGAAGAGAGAATGTACAATCGTTCCCATCTCTGCCGGCGGAGAGGGGAATAAGCAGCGGCAAGGTCAGATTTTAATCTAATAATCATTAACTATCGCGTTTTGTTATTGCATAACCTATTGAGTCAAGGTAAAATTACATACATAAATGAAAAGAATCAAGGTTGAACTGGGAAACAATAGCTATGAAATACGCGTAGGGTCGGGGGTGCTGGCCCAAACCGGCGTTTGGCTCAAGGAAAAGGGCTTTGCCGGCAAAGCGGTCATCATTACGGATTCCAACGTTAAGGGGCTCTATGCCGCCGGGCTGGAAAAAAGCCTGGCGGCAGCCGGTTTTAGCGTAGCGGTGCTGGAGGTGCCGGCGGGGGAAGCGCAAAAAACGCTGGAAACCGCCGGTAAACTGTATAACCGGCTGGCGGAGTCTTTTACGGAGAGGTCAACGCTTATTTTGGCGCTGGGCGGTGGTGTCATCGGCGATTTAGCGGGATTCGTCGCTGCTACTTATATGCGCGGCGTCCCGTACGTGCAGGTGCCCACCTCGCTTTTGGCCATGACGGATAGCAGCATCGGCGGCAAAACGGCCGTCGACCACGGCCAGGTGAAAAACATCGTCGGCGCTTTCTATCAGCCCAAAATGGTCGTCGCTGATATCGCTACCCTCAAGACATTGCCTAAAGAAGAGCTCGCCAACGGCATGGCGGAGGTCATCAAGATGGCCGCCATCAGCAGCCGTCACTTTTTCCGCTATCTGGAAGCCAGCCTGGAGCGCGCGATGGCTTTAGATGCGGTTGCGCTGGAGAAAATCGTGCTGGAAAACGCGGTGCAAAAAGCCGGAGTTGTGGGAAAGGATGAAAAGGAAGCCGGACGGCGCGTTATCTTGAACTACGGGCACACTATCGGCCACGCTGTGGAAGCGGTATCCAATTTCAATTTAAAGCACGGCCAGGCGGTCGCCATCGGGATGGTTAAGGAAAATGAAATCGCCCGCCGTATTGGGCTTTTATCGGATACTGAAGCAGCCGGAATTACGGCCATGATTAAGCTGGCCGGGCTGCCGGTGAATATACCGGACTTTAACCGTGAGGAGAAAGAAAGCGTGCTGGAAGTAATCCGGCACGATAAAAAGGTCTTGAACGATAAGATAAGATTTGTCTTGCTGAAGGGCATCGGTCATCCGGTGATAAAAGATGACATCGAGCCGGGGCTTATCGGGGAGGTATTGTATGGCCAACCCGCCTAGAATATGCGTCCCCATTGTCAGCGCATCACAGGTTATAGATTCGGTTGAACCGCTGGCTGACTTTTTTGAGGTGCGTATCGACCTCATTGGGAAGGGCTGGCGGAGGATTGCCGTGAACCTGAAAAAACCGTGGATTGCCTGCAACCGGCGTTTGGAGGAGGGGGGCAGGTGGTCGGGGAACGAGGCTAAAAGAATCAAAGAGTTGATTGATGCGCTGGATATCGGGGCGTACTTTATTGATATTGAACTGGGTACCCCGGCAATCGAGCAAATTACTAAAGAGGTCAAAGGGCGGGCGGAAATCATCGTTTCTTACCACAATCTTGAAGAGACGCCCCCGCTGGACAGGCTGCGCCAGATAATCATCAACCAGCTGGCGGCCGGGGCGGACATCTGTAAAGTAGTAACGACCGCCCGTAGCCTTAAAGATAATATAGAAGTGCTGAAACTTATTAACGTATTCCCGGAAGTTAAAATAATCTCTTTCGCCATGGGCCCCGCCGGGCAAATATCCCGGATAATATGCCCGCTGGCCGGAGGTTATTTGACCTGGGCGTCTTCTGAAGAGGGCCGGGAATCGGCAGCCGGTCAGCTATCGGTCAGAGAATTGAGAGAACTTTACCGGATGATGGGGGAGCGATGATTACGGCGGAAGCCATGCGGCCTTTAGGCAAAGCGATTCAGGACTTTTATCAGGGAGATAGGGGGGCGGAGGTGGAAATCCACCGGGACGACGGCACGGTAAGCATCCTGGCCATCAGCGCCTTTTTCCGGGGTGCCGTTGATTTTCAACTGGATAAAATTGCCCTGGATAATTGCCGGGGCCGCATACTTGATGTAGGGGCGGGGGCCGGCATCCACAGCCTGTATTTGCAGAACAAAGGATTTTCCGTTTGCGCGCTGGACATCTCGGCGGAAGCCTCTAAAGTTATGAAACAGCGGGGCATCAAAGAAGTAGCCTGCGTCAGCTTTGCTGATTTTAAGTCGGAGCCTTTTGATACGCTGTTGATTCTGGGCCGCAGCATCTGTATGGTGGAAACGCTTGATGGCTTGTCTGCTTTCTTAAAAGATGCCCACCGCCTGGTCAAAAGCGGCGGGCAGATACTGTTGAATTCGCTGGATGTCAGCAAGACCGGCGACCCGCAGAACCAGGCTTACCATGAAGCTAACCGAAGGGCGGGTAGATACATCGGTGAAATCAGGGTATACATGGAATACAAGGGATTGCATGGCCCGCCTATGGGGATGCTGCAAGTAGACGCGGATACCCTCGCCGCCTGCGCCGCTAAAGCGGGGTGGAACTGTAAGATACTCATCCGGGAAAAAGACGGCAATTATTTAGCCAGATTGACAAAGCGAGCATTATGATAAATATCTCCGGCAAAACCAAAATCTGCGCGCTCATCGGCGACCCCGTGGAGCACACGATGTCGCCGGTCATGCATAATACGGCTTTTGCCAGGCTGGGGCTGGACTACGCTTACCTTCCCTTCCGGGTCAGGCCGGCGCAGCTCGCCCGGGCGGTCGCCGGTTTCAGAGCTTTGAACGTCAGGGGCTTCAATGTTACCATTCCGCATAAGGTGGCGGTCCTGCCGCTGCTGGATGGGCTCGACCCGCTGGCGGAGAAAATCGGGGCGGTCAATACCGTGGTGAATACGGATGGTAAACTTTGGGGTTATAACACGGATGCTGAAGGCTTTTTCAAGGCTTTGCTGGAGCAGGGCATCGAGCCGGAGGGAAAAAAGGTGGTTGTTCTGGGTGCGGGTGGAGCTTCCCGGGCGATTTCCTATATCCTGGCGCAAAACGGCGCCCGCCTGACGATTCTCAACCGTCAGGAAGAGTTTGCCTGGGCGGAAAATATCGCCGCCATGATTAAGCGAGACCTGGGACAGGAGGTCAGGGTGATGGAGCTAAGCAAAATTGCTGCTGGTTTGCAGGACGCGGCAATACTGGTCAACGCCACCAGCGTGGGCATGAGCCCGCATACTGATAAGAGTCCTGTCCCGTCCGGACTATTGGGTAAAATTCCCGCGGTCTTTGATATCGTGTATAACCCTATTGAAACGCGGTTGCTGCGGGAAGCTAAAGCCGCTGGTGCCGGAACCATCGGCGGGGTGGATATGCTGGCGTGGCAGGGGGCGCTCGCTTTTGAAAAGTGGACGGGGCGGGAGGCCCCGGTGGCGCTGATGCGGCGGGAAGCAATAAAAATGCTGGAGAGCCAGTAATTTTCCCCTTTCATAAAGGGGGAATTAAAAGGGGGTTTTTAATAATGTCCTCTCCCTTGATGAGCCTTGTATCAAAAGTGTCTATACTATTGTCATTCTGACCCCGATGCAAATCGGGGGAAGAATCCGTAGCTACTTTGCCAGGCACGGATTCTTCGTCGTTTCACTCCTTAGAATGACTTTTGATACAACACCCCCTCGATGGGAGAGGAATGAAAAGGTGAGGGTGAATACAAAAGGGAGAGTTAGAGAGGTCTGCTAAGACAACATGAAAACTGGTATCGCCCTGATAGGTTTTATGGGGACGGGGAAAACGGTCGTGGGGAAAATGCTGGCGGCCAGGCTGGGTAAGGAATTTATCGAGCTTGATGCGGAAATCGTCAAAAAGGCAGGGAAAGAGATACCGGCAATTTTCCGGGATGACGGTGAAATACGCTTCCGCGAGCTTGAAATAGAAGTCGTGAAAGAGACCGCCTCCAGGAAAAACGCCGTCATTGCCTGCGGCGGCGGCGTCGTCCTGAACACGATTAATGTATTCCGTTTGCGGCAGGAATGTGTTATAGTTTGCCTGACGGCGCCGCCGGAAGAAATCCTGAAAAGGACATCCGGAGATAAAGGCGGCCGGCCGCTCCTGGCCGTAGCCGATAGAGCAAAACAGATAAAAGAATTATTGGAATACCGCCGGCCTTTTTACGAGCGGGCGGCGGAGATTACTATTGACACTTCCGGGATTGATGCCCTCGGAGTCGTCCAAAAAATATTAAACGCATTGAGTACCTATGAGAGTCACGATTAACAAGAGCGCCATTGGGGGCCGGGTAGCCATCCCCTCCTCGAAAAGCATGACCATCCGTGCCCTGTTTTGCGCCGCTTTAAGCAAAGGCGAAAGTCAAATCCAGCACCCGCTGGTCAGCGATGATACTAATTATGCCGCCGCGGTTCTGGGAAAAATAGGGGTTAAGATAGAGGATATTGATGGCGTGTGGCATGTGAGCGGCGGAAGATTCAGGATACCCGCCGAACCGCTGGATTGCGGGGAATCCGCCACCACTTTGAGATTGATGACCGGGCTGGTGTCGCTCCTCCCCGGGAAAATTACGCTGACCGGCGGGCCGAGTCTTACTCAAAGGCCGATACGGGCGCTCGTGGATGCGCTGAAAATGCTGGGCGTAAAAAGCTCCATGACGGGGATAATGAACCCTCCGGTTACCATTCAGGGCGGGACCTTTAAGGGAGGTCTGGCGGAGATAGCCGGCAATATCAGTTCGCAGTATATTACGGCCCTGCTGATGATAGGCTCCTTCGCCCCGACGGAAACGGTTATCCGGCTGACGACGCCGCTGACGTCGCGGCCCTATATCCTGATGACGCTGCAGTGCTTGCGGAAATTCGGCATCGTGGTCAAACGCGAGGGTAACAATTTCATCGTCAAGCGCCAGAGATACACGCCGACCACGATTAATATCGAAGGAGATTGGTCTTCGGCCTCATATTTCCTGGCCCTGGGCGCCCTTTCGGAAGAAGGCGTGATACTGGAAAACCTTAGCACATCCAGCCGGCAGGGCGACCGTGTTTTAATGGACCACCTGCGCAATATGGGGGTGTCGGTGCAGGTAGCCGGTAATAACATCGTCGTCAGGAAGGGAGAGGAGTTAAAAGCCATCCATACTGATGTTTCTGATTGTATCGACCTGTTGCCGACGCTGGCCGTACTGGCAGCCATGGCTAAAGGCGAAAGTGAATTAAGAGGCATCCAGCGCGCCCGTATCAAGGAATCGAACCGCGTAACGGCGATAAGGGAAGGCCTTAGCAAGCTGGGTGTTACGGTCTTTGAGTTTAAAGAGTATATGACCATTAAGGGTATGGGTGCGGAGCAAAAGGCTGAAGATGATACCGGTTCCCAGGAGACGATGCTGGAGGAAGCTAGGGAATTTTATTCGGAAGAAGAGCAAAAGCCCCTGGCGGTTATTGATAGCTATAACGACCACCGGATTGCGATGGCTTTTGCCGTCATGGGGGCGGCGCTGGGCGGTTTATCGATTGAGAACGCCGAGTGCGTAACCAAGACCTACCCGTCTTTCTGGGAAGACTTTAAAAATGTGGGCGGTGAATTTAACGTCGATGAGTAATAGTTACGGCAAATTATTTACCATCACCAGTTTCGGGGAAAGCCACGGCCGGTGCGTGGGCGTTATCGTTGACGGCTGCCCGGCGGGCTTGGCAATTTCTGAAACGGATTTACAAAAAGACCTTGACCGGCGGCGGGCTGCCGCTGTCCCTGCCGCCACCTCCCGTCGGGAAAAAGACCGTGCGGAGATACTTTCCGGCGTCTTGGACGGCTTGACTACCGGCGCCCCGCTCTGCCTTTTGGTTAAAAATGAAGATGTTAATGATGCCGATTACGCGGCTATACGGTTGAAAGCGCGTCCGGGCCACGCCGATTTCACGGCTTATGAGAAGTACGGCGGCTTTAACGATTGGCGGGGCGGTGGCCGGTTTTCCGGGCGGATAACCGCCGGCTTCGTCATGGCGGGGACCATCGCTAAAAAGATACTGGATACCATCGGCATTGCAATTACCGCGCATACGGTGGAAATCGGCGGTATTGCCGCTAAAGCGCTGGATTATCGTGTAATTAAGCGGAACGCCGCTCAAGATACGCTCTTTTGCGCGGATAAGGCCGCCGCAAAGAAAATGAACGAACTTATTGCTAAGACGCGGGCCGCGGGCGATAGCGTCGGCGGTATCATTGAAGGCATCGCGGTGAATTTGCCGGTCGGCCTGGGCGAGCCGGTCTTCGATACGCTGGACGGTGAACTCGCCAAAGCGCTGCTGGCCATACCGGCGGTCAAAGGCGTGGCGTTCGGGGCGGGCTTTGCCGCCGCCCGGATGAAGGGCTCGGAAAATAACGACCCGTTTACCATTAAAGACGGCCAAGTAGTAACCACCACCAATAACGCCGGCGGCATATTGGGTGGTCTAAGCTCCGGCATGCCGCTGGTAGTGCGTGTGGCGGTCAAGCCTACCGCTTCAATAGGGCTGAAACAATCGACGGTAGATATAGGAAAAATGAAACCTGCCGGCATTGAAGTGGGCGGACGGCATGACGCCTGCATCGTGCCCCGCGCCGTGCCGGTGGTGGAAGCCATGATGGCGGTAACGCTCTGTGATTTCGCCATGCGGGCGGGCCTTATCCCGATGGTATTGAGATAATCGCCTAACATTGAAAAAATTGGTTTGCGCTATCATCCCCTCCCTAATAAAATCTTTTCCTTTCCCCATTCTTCCAATTTACCCTCTCCCCTTGTGAGCTTTGTATCAAAAGTCATTCTAAGGAGTGAAACGACGCAGAATCCGCGCCTGGCAAAGTAGCTGCGGATTCTTCCCCCGATTTGCATCGGGGTCAGAATGACAATAGTATGGACACTCTTGATACAACATCCCCCTTGTGGGAGAGGGAGACAGGGTGAGGGTTTAAAAGGGAGAGTGAGCGAGGGATTTTAAAGTATTAAATAAACCCGTTTCGCTCTCGCCTTTCCCCCGGTAGGACAAAAAACGCTTTACATTTTCACCCCGCCTCTTTTATACTCTAAACATCCTCGGCTTTTTGTCATGCCGGAGTCATGATTACAGCGGGAATCGGAAGGGGATAAAGGGGGTTTTCATCACTGGGGTCGGCGATAAAATTTACAAAACCAATCGAGTCTAAATCCTGAAAACAGCCTCAAAAAACTTCCAAAACGATTCAAGCTAAATCGTGAAAACATCAATAAAAAACACCAAACGAATCGAGGCTGTTTAACATAAAACAAATATCGCTTTTAGCTTCAAAACAATAAAATTTTTAAAAAGTCATTTTTACCAAACGAATCATCGCTAAAAAGGATATAATAAACTAAATGGATATTGATGGCCTCCGTAAAAAGATAGATGATCTGGACGCGCGCATTGTGGAGCTGATTGCCGAGCGGCAGGAAGTGGCCAAAGAAATCGGCAAGGGCAAACACAAGACCAGCCGCGCTATCGAGGACCGCGAAAGGGAACTGCGCGTTATTAGGCACGTGCGCGGCCTGGCGCGCAATAAAAATATCAGCCCGACCGATATCGAAAGCATTTACAAGCAGATTATCAGCGCCAGCAAGAAAGCCCAGGGGGTGGCGGTCGCTTTCCAGGGCGAGCCGGGCGCTTATTCGGAGGAAGCGGCGGCCCGCTTCTTCGGGAAATCCACCAAGGGCCTGCCTTATGAAAACCTCGACCTCGTCTTCGAGGCGGTGGAGCGGGGAGACGCCCCGTTCGCTTTAGTGCCGGTGGAGAACTCGCTGGAAGGCAGCATTACCCGCGCCTATGACCTGCTGCTGGATTCGCCGCTGATGGTCTGCGGGGAAACGGAGATGCGCATCAGCCATTGCCTCATCGCTATCGAAGGAGCCGGGCTGGACACCATCAAGTACGTGTATTCCCACCCGCAGGCGTTGGGGCAGAGCCGCAATTACTTAAGCAAACTTAACGTGGAAATCGTGCCCGCGTCCGATACCGCCGGCAGCGTTAAAATGATTAAGGAAGCAAAGAGGCTGGATTACGCGGCGGTGGCCAGCGCCCGCGCCGCCGAGCTTTACGGCATGAAAATACTGGCTAAAGAAATCGAGGACAACCCGCATAACTTCACCCGCTTCTTCGTGCTGTCTAAAGAAGATGCCCCGCCGACCGGTAACGATAAGACATCCATCGTCTTTTCCCTCAAGCACAAGCCCGGCGCGCTTTACGATTGCCTCGGCGAGTTCGCCGGAAGAAACGTTAACCTCACCAAGCTGGAGAGCCGCCCCACGCGCCACCAGCCCTGGGAGTACAATTTCTATATGGACCTGGCCGGACACCGGGAGGAAAAAGGGGTGGCGGAAGCCCTCAAAGCGCTGGAAGAGCACGCCGTCTTCGTGAAGATTCTGGGCTCTTACCCCAGGGCGAAGTAAATCTCGCTTGTTCTTGAATACAGCCCGCTTTCCGGTCTTTTCCAGGCGGCGGCTTATTTTTTCTGGCGTTATAGCTGGGCGCGGGTTGCCATCGTTCCTGAATATGCACTATCATTATTGTAAAGTACATCTATGGGGGTTGTCATGAAGTTATTACTGAAAAGTATTCTTTTCATGTTAGTGTTGGTTTTGGTTGCCAGCGCCGGCTGCGATATGTTGCCCGTTGGTGACAGCGGCAGTGAGTATAGTGCCGAAAAGCAGGCGGTCGATACGCTGGCGGAATTCAGTATCGTCAATGAGCTTGCTACGCTCAATCTACTCGAGATTTTTTCTGATGGTTTTACACGGCCGCTCTTTAGCGAGCAGGTAACCATTTCTTACGATGATTATGCTACCGTTTTTTCCCTCATGAGTGAACTTAGCGCCTATGAGGAGTCGGTTATGGCGGCGCTGTCCATCATCGTGCCGCCGGAGCTGGCTTATAATTACCAGGTGGTTTATGCCGGTTTTGCCCCGCCCGGCGCTGATGATTCATTGCAAGCTGTATCGCCGGGCTTGTTTGATAGCTTTGTGGGTTTCTTCGGGTTTCTCGGTGACGCCGGCAAGCGGTCGCGGGAAAGAATAGTCGCCATCGCGCAAAACGCCAATGAAGCTCAAAAACAGCAGATGTATGAAGAACTGCGGCCGGAATGGAAAAACCAGGCGCAAAACTATAACGAATGGTTCCAGAAACTCCAGAACGGTGATTTCGATAGTAAAGCCTCCCAGATACATAGCGATTTTACCCAAAATATAGACTTGGATTTCTATACGGATGCCGCGCAAGATAAAGGAACCCTCCCTGCGCAGATCGTCTATGAAGAAGGCGGGGAGGCGGCCAAAAGAGCCGGCGAATTTTATGCTGACGTGGCCACTACCGTAATCGGTAAAGCTTTACCCGGTTTTGAAAAGGGAGTTGAAAAGGTCAAAGACCTGAACGATAAAGCGGAAAAGTTCAAGAAATACACGGATACTTATTACCGGGATGGTGTCAGTGGGGTAGTCGGCGAAGCGTTCAAGGAAAGACTGCAGAACATGGAGCAGAACGCCGCGACCAATACCTTTGGCGATGAAGTGGGTAACGCCATCGTCAACTTTGTCAATAATATGACGCCGGATACTCCTGAAAGGGCGAGAATCACTGTCCGGAACGAGGAACAGGAGCAGAATTACGGGAATATCATTGCGTTCAATCAGGATGACGGCGCGCCGGGAAAAATGTACGTTTATGTCGGCGATAGCGGCAGCCCGGCTGATTTTGCGGTGCCGGAAGGGGAATACCTGGTTGTCGCTGCCGATGATACCGGCGATGATTGCGGTCAAAATGAGCATGTTCGGGCCAACGCTGGTGGGGAGGTTGTGGTCACGATGTCGCCGGTTACGCCCGCCGGGGAAAATGAAATTCAAAAAATGGAGACCGCGCGGGAAAAACTGCAGAATACGCTCGCCGGGATCGATAACGGCCAACAGCAGGGCAATGTGCCTGCTACTACCACCGCCGCCGCCACAAAAACAAGTGTTGCCACCACTACTCCTCCGGTAAAGAAAGGGAATCCCAATGACGGCTGGTGGTTGCTCACGACATCGCCGGAAACCAAAAACTTTACCACCGATGATGGCAGGGTATTCAACAACTATCCTGCTGAAATCATTTTCCAGATCAGCGGCGGCAAAATTAAGACGATGGACTCACCTATATATACCTATCTTGTCTCTGATTTTGAGATTAAACGCGGTAGTGTCACCCTCGGCGCTGACGGAAAACTGGAAATACTCGTTCTTAAAGACAGGTTTGAAGGGTATCTAAGCGGAAACAGCGGCAGTGGGACCTTTGAACAGTATTACGATCTAGACGGAAAAGAGTATAGAGGCTGCTGGGGTAGTTGGAAGGCGGAGAGGATCGGGGATTATAGGGGTTCTCGCTGACAATTTCGTTGGCTAGAGGTAAAAACTAAACATGAAAAAAAAGAACAGTAAAAACGATGGGGTAAAACCTGACCCCGCCAAAATTTTCCCCCGGCCTGACGATAAAAATACCGTCTATCTCCAAAACGTGGTTAAAAACCCGCGTATCATTATCGGGGAGTTTACCATTCACCATGATTTCAACGACCCCACGGATTTTGAGACGGAAAACGTTTTATATCTCAAACCGGAAAACACGGATAAATTGGTCATCGGTAAATACGTCTCGATAGCCTACGGGACCAGGTTTGTGATGAACGGTGCCAATCACAAAATGAGTTCTTTTACCACTTTTCCCTTCCCGGTGGTCGCTCAAGACTGGGGGCTAGACCAGGCAATGCAGGAAGCTTGGGATATCGTCGGCGATACGGTCATCGGCAACGATGTCTGGATTGGCTTTGAAGCCGTGATTATGCCTGGCGTGCATATCGGTGACGGCGCTATTGTTGCCGCGCGTTCCCTGGTCACTAAAGACGTGCCTCCATTTACTGTTGTAGGCGGCGTCCCCGCGCGCATTATCAAGCAACGCTTCAGCGATGATGTGATAAAGTTATTACAAATGCTCAAATGGTGGGACTGGGATGTCAAAAAGGTCAAAGAAAATGTTGACACACTGATGAGCGGCGATTACACAGCGCTGAAGAAACTGGCTGCCGGTAAATAAAAGAACGCTTACCGTGCTGAAAGGAATACATGCCAAAAAGTGGAGAGAACACAAATCGGATTCCGCCTGTTACTGCCGATGATGTCCTGAAGTTGCTTATGTATAAACGGGTTTCCGTTTTTCTAAACACGACGAATTCACGCGGTGACAGACACATGGAGACCGGTTTTTTAAGAGGTTTTTCTGATAATTGGCTTGTTATTCAACAGGATACTGAAAAAGAAAAACCTGTTAGTGAACTCCTGGTGCTATATACTGCGTCGATACAAAGTGTCAGAAGAGCCAGCCCCGTCGAGATGTAATCGTCGCAGCTGTTTCCTTAACCCGGCATCAGTGAGCTATAGCGTCCGGCTTTAAGGATGACGAACCGCAGCGCCAGGTTACCGGCCAGAATGCAGACCGCGTTCAATGACCATAACGCTACCGATGCGGAATTTACCAGCGTAGTGAGCAGCAGCGGGACCGCGATGCCGCAAAAGACGATTACCCCCCAGAAAACTACCGCTAAATTGCCTTTTACGATGGTCATGACGGAGTTTCTCGCTGTTGCGCTGTTGTAAGTCGATATCCACAGGTGCATGCCGATGATAACCGTATAAATCGCCAGACTATATATCTGGAAAGTTTTTGTCGTTTCAAATTGGGCGTTGCCGGTAATGGCATTGATGAGCAGGATGACGGCGGCGCCTCCTGTCAGCCCCGCCATGATAAAGAGCACCGGCATGACCGCCGAATGCCAGAACTTGATGCTGCTGACGTAACTGACCACAAAGCCGCTGTAAGTCGCCACGCCTAGCGCCATAATACCCGCGATGATTTTAAAAACAATCTCCATGGGGTTGCCCGGGAACCAGTAGGTCAGCGCCATCTGGATGGCGGCGGAACCGATGAATAAAATCACGAACAGAAAGCCCCTGGATATCCAGGATGATTGAGGGCGTAACAGCATTTTCCAGAATATCTTCTTGTTGGGCAGGTGGCTCATATCGAAGATGCCCATGACCAGGGCGCATATCCAGCCGATGAACATGCCCCAGAGATTGCCGATATACAGGGAGTAGAGATAAAGCCCGCCGGCTAAACCCCCGAAAAAGAAAGCAATCATTATCAACGAGCCTGAACCCTCGGTCCATTCCCGTGAAGGCGTATCTTTAACCATAAAATCCCAGGGCATTGCTTGTCGCATGTTCAGTGAGCTCCTTTGAAAAGTTTTCTATTATTATTCGTAACATGCGCCGGATAGAGCTTCAATACAGGGGATTTTATGCATCTATAAAAATAATCGTGCGGATATTTTTTACGGTTAGCGCGGCAGGTTAGATTGTTCGTAATTGGTCAAGACGGTTTATACAATCATAAAAACTTTTTATTAATTGATTGTTGAGACTGTGGTATCATTAAAAGAGAATAGTAGTGATTTTTATCACGGCATTTGCCGTTTAAAACCATTATCATCTAAGGAAAACAGGAAAAAATCGTTATGATGCCCAACCTCGACCCCAATAATCTGATTGTCTTTTATCTTGTCGCTAAAGAAAGAAGCTTAAGCGCCGCAGCGGATAAACTGTATCTAACACAGCCGGCCGTTACCTACCGTTTGAAATCCCTGGAAGAATACACCGGCGTAAAACTGCTCGAGTTTAAGAAGCGTCAGGTCGCCCTCACCCCGCACGGGCAGGAACTCTACCGCTATGCCGAAGAGATATACCGCCAGTTGGTGAACGCGGACGGACTGGTAAAATCCATTAAAGAATCTTCTTTGCGTGTCGGCTCCGCCAGCATGTTTATCTCCATCGTCAGTCCGGTGATTAAAAAGATGTTCAAAGAGCACCCGGAGGTAAAGCTGACAGTCAAGAGCGGTGATGCTACCGAGATGGTGCAGGAAGTGCTGGAATCCCGGCTGGACCTGGCCATTGTGCCCCAGTTTGAGCGTGAAAAAGAGAAACTGAACCATATCACGGTTTCCGCCCCGCGGAAGATCGTCTGTTTTGCTTCCTACAACCAGATAATCGTTAAAGAGCCACTAGCATGGAAAGATTTGGGTGATTATCCGCTCATATCCGGACCGGAAGACTCCATTATCCGCAAGATTATCACGGATAAATTGAAGGAACACGGACTGGAGAACCGGCGTTTCGTGGCGGATGTCGATAGCACGGAATGGTGTAAACAGCTCGTGGAACACGGCAAGGGCATCAGTTTTACCATCGCCGAGGACATTGCGGAGCAAATAGCGCAGAAGCGACTCAAGCTGGTGAGGACCGAGGAGGATTTATTCCTGACGGCGGAGGCCGTGATGCGCTCTGATGCCAGTATGAACCCGGCCGCTAAAGAATTCATCGCTCTGGTCAAGCAGGCGTTCGGTTATGCCGGCGAATCGGAAAAAGCGCTGGCACGGTCTTAATACACATTGTAAGTCAGCGGCATCTTAAAGTCCGGTTTGGGCGGAATAAAGTCGGGCGGCCTGATTAATTCGAATGTTAGCGCCTTTTGTTTGCAGCCGATGACGCAGACGCCGCAGCCCAGGCACTTTTCCTTGTTCACCTTAGCTTTCGGCTTGTCCGCGCCTGCTACCTCCGCCATTTCTATCGCGCCGAAAGGGCAGCGCTGCACACAAACATTACAGCCTTTACATAGTTCTGGGTGCTCCAGAGCCTGGAACCGGCTCGGCGCAGCGATTTCACTTATTCTGCCGGAATGTAAAGCCGGTTCGAATGTCGAGCAGCAGTCGGAACAGCAGTTGCAGATAACGCCAGAAAGCGATGCGTTGTTCCCCGGCGTGTTATGCACCAGGCCGGCTTCCTCTGCCTCATCACTAATGGCGAGCGCTTCTTCCAGCGTAATGGCTTTCATCCGGCTGCCCCGCCCCACCTCGTAGTCTACCATATTCCCGAAGTGCAGGCAGGTAAACAGCGGCTTATGGCATTTATCATAGATACGGCGGCAATCGCAGTCCACGCAGCCTATTTTCCCCCCGCGCTTCAGCATCTCTACGATGTTTTCGTACCAGAGGACCTGTTCAGGCTTGATTTTAGGATTCATGGCGATGGCCTTGCGGGCGGGGATGACCCTGATTAGAGGCTTGCCGGTCATCTCATATATCTTGAACCAGCCGTGTATCTCGGCAAAAGGGGAGGTGGTATAGCGTTCATCGCGGCGGCGGTGTTCAATCATACCGGGGTGAGTATATTCCTCCCCGCTGAACATCACGCGGGCTTTAAGCTGGTGGGCGTCCATCCAGGCCAGATACTGCGTCTTGCCGCGGAAAAGCAGACCGCGCCGCGTCAGGTTGTCCAGCTTTTCGTCCGCCGTTTTTTCATCGATGTTTAAAATCTGTGCCAGTTCCGCCGGGGTCTTGGG
>DAOUGB010000087.1:0-16418 GCA_034429595.1 Dehalococcoidales bacterium | reverse complement strand
CTGGAAAAGAAAGCATTAGGCTGCCGGCGTCACAGATTTACTCCCTGAAAGCATTGCCCTGGAGCAAGCCAGGCTTACCCCTTCCAGCCCGAAAACAATGATAAAAGCCGCCGCCAGTATAAAAAGCTGGTTGACTTTTGGGCCTTTAATGTTAAACCCCTCTAAAATGAAGCTGACGGCATAAATGACCGTTATCAGGTGGTCGAAAATCACGGTCCTGATACTCAAAGACTCCTGGGTTTGCTTAGCCGCTAACCCTTGTTTCCAGACCGTATAGATTATCCATACCATCAATGGCAGCAGCAGGATAGAAAAGTAAGCGCTGGTTGCCGGCACCCCGAAGAAAACGATAACGATAATGCTTACATAGCAAAGAATAAGCATGAAAATGTACAACAGAGTCGCTCTGTTTATCCCCAGCCTGACCGCCAGGTTATTTTTACCGCATAGTTTATCAGCGGCCATATCCGGTATTTCATTGATTAATATGACGAGGAAAACACTGAAAGCGCCGGGCAGTGAAACCAGCGTGACTGTCAAATTAAGTTGCCCGGTTTGCAGATAATAACCCATAATCGTTGCCAGCCAGCCGCAGGCGAACCAGATACTTATCTCCCCCCACCCCCGGTATGACAGCCGGAACGGACCGGCCGTGTACGTGTAACCGATGATAATGGCTAAAGCTCCCATAGGTATTGTCAGGGGGCCGGTTTGCAATCCTAAATACAACCACAATCCGATGCCTGAAGCGAAAGCGGTAAAAATGTAGGCCGCAATCAGGGCGTGGTGGCGGGGGATAAAGCCCATTGGCAACATACGGCTGCCGCCGGAGAGATTATGATAGTTCTGATTAGCGGTATCAGCGGGGTAATCATAATACTCGTTTATCAGGAAAGTCATTAACATGACGCAGATTACAGCGATTGATGAAAGAAATAATATCAGCCAATCGATCGAATTACCCCGGCTCCAGGCGATAACCGCCCCGAGGAGAAACGGCAGGACGCCACGGGCAGTAGCCCCAAGCCGGAGCAGGGTAAGCCAGGCGAGCAGTTTTTCACTGAAGATTCCCAACTGCCCTACCTCCCCCCTTTGAATTTTATTATCATAATACCACTAAATTATCTAACCGGGTAGATATAAATTAAGGCACCACGTTTTAAGTGGTGCCTCATTCTTTCAACTGCACAACATTTTCCCGGCGTTCGTTTCGCCGGATAGCCATACTCCTCACTACACATCACCCCCGGCTTTTCACCGGACTTAGCAATGTTGCGTGTTGCCGGAGCCGGTAATAGCTTTAACCCCGTGCTGTGCTAACAGGTAATAGAACTATTTAGTTTTTAGCCCTTGCCAATCCGGAATACTTTGGTGCCGCAAGAGGGACAGGTGCCCTGGGTAGCCGGCCGCTTGTTCTTAAGCGTGGTGGCCTTGGGGTTCTTCATCTCGACTTTCTTCCTGCATTTCATACAATAAGCCTGCATCGTGGACCTCCTTATATTTCCTTGCCTAGCAGAGTAGCAAATGTGAAGCTGTTTGTCAATAGCCGCATGCATAAAAAAAGCACAATTTGGGAATAATTGTAAAATAAATGGGCAAATGACCGTTCAACATGCATGAAATGCACATAATGAGTTCCAGGTACCCGGGGTGTTATGCCTGACCGGACGTTAGATGCTAAGCCTAAGCGATACTATTGACAGCACGACAAAAATGACCACGAGGACGATGGTAAACTGGAAGAGGGTTTTTTCCATGCCGCGCTTGGTGCGGTAGACCGTATCCGCCTGCCCAAAAATGCCGCCGAGCCCGCCGCCCTTGACCTGGAGTAAAGCCACGATTATCAGGGCAACGGCCACCACTATTTGCGCGATATATAAATAAATTATCATTACTGTTTCTCCACCCGTATTACTGCGTTTCCGCCAGCATCTTCTTCAGGACTTCATTGACGAGCTGCGGATTGGCGCGGCCCTTACTGGCTTTCATTACCTGCCCGACCAGGAACTTGAAGGCGGCCTCTTTGCCCGCTTTATAATCGGCGACAGGCTGCACATTTGATTTTATCACTTCAGCCGCTATTTTCTCAAGCTCTCCCGTATCGCTGATCTGGCTGACGCCGCTTTGCCGGATGATTTCATCGGCGCTCCGGCCGGAAGCGAACATCTGCTCCAGCACGGATTTGGCCGTTACGGCGTTGATTTTACCATGGGAACTCTGTATCAGGTCGACGAACATTTCAGGGCTGACCTTTTCTCTGAATTGCTCGATATCAATATTATTGGCATTGATGATGCGGATAACCTCACCGTTGAGCCAGTTAGCCACCTCTTTGGGAGTGGCGTCTTGGCTGATTTTTGTGCCTTCCTCAAAATACGCCGCCAAGGACTTGGAACTGGTAAGCAGCCCGGCGTCATAAGGCGTCAGACTGTATTCGGAGATAAATCTCTCCTTTTTAGCCTCCGGCAGCTCGGGGAGTTTGGCTTTAACGCTTTCCACCCAGTCCCGCCCGATGATGATGGGCGGTAAATCCGGCTCCGGGAAATAGCGGTAATCATGGGCGTACTCTTTACTGCGCTGGGAAACGGTCTTGCCTTCCGCTTCCACCCAGCCCCGCGTTTCCTGAACGAGCCGTTTGCCTTCCGCGGCGGCCTTGCGCTGGCGTTTTTCCTCGTATTCCATGGCCAGGAAGACCGCCTTAAAGCTGTTCATGTTCTTCACTTCTACCTTGGCACCGAACTCGCTGCTGCCTTCCGGCCGTATGCTGATATTGGCATCGCAGCGGAAGCTGCCCTCCTCCATATTGCCGGTAGAGACGCCCAGGTATTGCAGGATGCTGCGCAGTTTGATGAGGTACTGGCGCGCTTCCTCCGGCGAGCGCAGGTCCGGCTCCCCGACGATTTCCATCAGCGGGCAGCCGGCGCGGTTGACATCCACCAGGCTGTAGTCTTCGCCGCCGGAGTTGTGGTGCTGCAGCTTGGCCACATCTTCTTCCAGGTGAACGCGGGTGATGCCTATTTTTTTCGTTTGTCCGTCAATATCAATCGTCAGATGGCCTTTTAGCCCCACCGGCTGGTCAAACTGGGAAATCTGGTAGCCCTTCATAAGATCCGGGTAAGGATAATTCTTGCGGTCGAATTTGGTAAGTTCAGAGATGGAGCAATGCAGCGCGAGGGCGGTCATCATGGTATATTCCACGGCCTGTTTATTGATGACCGGGAGCACGCCGGGCAGGCCCAGGCAAACCGGGCAGACGTGGGTATTGGGAGGCGCGCTGGCATAATCCGTGCTGCAGGCGCAGTACATCTTACTCTTGGTCAATAACTGGGCATGGACTTCCAGCCCGATGACAGTTTCATAATTCATAGGTAATTTAATGGAAAAACAACATTTCAAGTATAGCGCAACAGGGGCGGAGGGGCAAGAACGCTCGCTCCAAGGCCGGTTGACTCCCATTACCAACGTGATTATACTATCAACGTATTATCGTAACGGGAGGTAATATTGACCAAATCACCGATTAATCAGCGTTCATGACCTTCTGGGGACGGCGCCGGAGCCAGTGAGGCCGGACATACACTTACCGGTGGAAGATGGGGCAGCCTGTCTTACAGTGGCCGCTACAAAGCCACAAAAGCGGTCTTGGTACGGATTCGGGGATGCGATAAGCCCTGATGAAGCAGGAACCGGAAGTAGTCGTCCTGACTAGAGCGGGACGGCGAATTTGTCAATGGTCCAGCCGAGCCTGGGATAGAGAAAAAACGGAACCCAAACTCCTTGGTTTTAGAGAAATCAAAACGGGGAGTTCGGGTCATGAGCCGCAAAGAAGAAAACACGGGATTTACCTGCAGCCAGTGCGGGAGGGTGGTCTTACCGATAAGCAACGGGAGTTACCGCAATCACTGTCCTTATTGTTTATACTCCAGGCATGTAGATAAACAACCGGGCGACCGGCGGGAAAGCTGCGGCGGGTTAATGGAGCCGGTGGGCTTGCGCTATAAGCCGGGCAAAGGATACCAGGTAATCCACCGCTGCCTTAGGTGCGGGGAGAAAAGAGCTAATAAAGTTTCCGACAGTATATTACAGCCGGATGATATAGAACAGATTGCCGCATTACTGAAAAAAGGAGATTCAATCAGCCATGAGCAGCAAGAGGATATTTACGGATAAAGAGCTTGAGGAAATGGGGACGCGGACTTTAGACCTGGTCCTGGCAGCTATCGATGCGGGAGACAAAAAGAAAACTAAAGAGCTGGCCCAAAGGATGTATAGCGAGTTCAATCACCTCCATGACGGCTATATGTTCTGGGTGACCGGCTTGCAGTCCTATATCTATAAAAAATACGGTGTCGCAGCGCTGGAAGAGGCCGAAAGGGAAGCGCACACCATCGAAGCCAAAGTAGTTTTTAAGCCGGCGGAGAAAAAGGACTTCCGTTCCGTGGTGGAACACCTGGCGGGCGGGCTGCGCGGCCATTTGCAGCCTATCACCATTAAAGAGGATGATGAAAAGGTTACCGTGACAATGCAGCCGTGCGGGTCCGGGGAGAGACTGATACAAAAAGGCGCCTATACACCGGAAGTAGGCCTGGCCAGCGTTAAGCAGCCCCACCGCATCACCTGGGGCATGCAAGACTTTCCCATCTACTGCGTCCATTGCCCGGTAATGGAGATGCTGGATATAGAGAATACCGGAGATTTCGGGGTAACGCATATCATTCCTGAACAAATAGGTAAGGAACACTGCCAGTTTGTCTTTTACAAAAACCCCGCGGCTATACCGGAAGAGTTTTATACGCGGATAGGCAAGAAGAAGCCGTCCGCGCCGCGTAAATAATTAAAGTCTACTCTCAAATATGTTATAATTCTAACGTTACCGCGGGGCCGTAGTTCACTCGGGAGAACGTCGCGTTTGCATCGCGAAGGTAGGGGGTTCGAATCCCCCCGGCTCCACTTAGCTTCAATTTTTCAACCAGAGGTAGCAACAGGTAGTACCTGCGATTTATGTCAGTGCGGTATCCGCTTGCCGTTATGGCGCCTCGACGCCATTGAACAACATTTAAGAATATGAAATAATACATATGAACGAAATACCTGCTCTGAAGTCTCTGTCCAAGCCAAAGCAGGTCTGATTAAGTAAACTGAAATTCGATGAAACAGTCCATTTTCTTCATCCTGATTGTATTAGCCCTATTAACGGCAAGTAGTATGTCTGGTTGTACGAGCTTTAAGTCCAATCAGGCAATTGAGCATTACAATGTTGGGAAAACTCTTCAAGCTGAAAGCAAATATGATGAGGCGATTGCTGAATTTAATGAGGCAATTAAAATTGACCCGGTTTTTACAAATGCTTATATCAGCCGTGGATATACGTACATCTTAAAGGAAAAATATGACCTTGCTATCGTTGATTATACGAAGGCTATTTCATTAGACCCGGATAATCCGATAGCCTTCAACGGACGTGGTGCCGCCTATTTATACACGAAACAATTTAATTTGGCATTACAGGATTATTACAGGTCACTAGAGATCAAACCTGGCCAGGAGCAAATTCAAAAGAACGTAGACTACTGCAAAAAGATGCTGGGTGATACAGATACGGTAGTCACTATCGATACCGGAGAATGGCCGGCAATTTCCGATGAAAACGTCATAGGTATCTATGAGGCGGTAATTACCGGTAACATTGATGATAATGAGGGTAGATTGTCTTACCACGTAAACCCCACCATTCTTAGAGCTTATGGAGGGAGACCGGATGGTAAGTCAGGGTATTTCTATAAGTGGAGCTCCCCTGACAATTTAGCCGAGCTTGGTATCTACCTCGATGAAGACGGGGAAGTTGGAGGCATAACCGAGGGTGAAGATGACGCCTTTCCTTTATACGAAGGAATCTGGGCTTTTACGGTAGAGGTGACGGATGGCAGGCTTACCGCTACGGGTACGATGACATTAGAGGTAAAACGTTACGACGTTAGTTCAAAGGATGGGATTCCAGGTGTTCCGGGCCCCTGGGCTAGTCTTCAGCAATGGCCCCAAGAGGTAGTAGATAAATATCCGTTACCGTCGGCTAAAGCCGGTCACTACTATGGCGTAACATTACCGATACTCGGCGGTACGCCGCCATACGATTTTACTCCGGCCCAAGGCTTTACCGTGAGCGAGGGCGAAATTATAGGGGAAACGCCTGGACTCTATTTGCAGAGTGATTGCGGGGTTCTTTTCGGCAATATTCCTGTCACGCTAGCTGGTGAAACAATCCGGTTCAGTATAACCGTTACAGATGGGGATGGCGAGACTGACCCTTATTGCCCGGAATATACAATTAAGGTGCTGCCGTAGGCGTTAGTTGCAGGGTTGTAATAAATATCCTGATGCTTGGCATAGAAGAACAAATATTAGCTGATTACAAACGCTTCAAATACATAGACTGAAGGTCAGTTTGAAGCCCTTGCTGGTACTGCCTGTTGATACCCCGGCTCCGCCCAAATGCCATCAAGCCTAAGGCGGAAATTAGCGGAAAGATTGCTCCTCCTGGATAATTACTTTCAAATCGCCAGCCAATATCCTCCTGTATTTTCAAAAAAACGCGCGTCAATGTAAAAAGTTATGAAAAAAGTATTGACAAATGAAAAATTATGAAATATAATGAAATACTATGAAATACAAGACATAAAACATATATGGATTATTGCCTGAAAATATCAGGGGGGCATGATGAATGACTTTGAGAAACTTTATACGGTTGAAGATATAGCGCAGATGACTTCTTTCACATCCCGTACTATCAGGAATTATCTGAAGGATGGCAGTCTGCGGGGGCGGAAAATAGGGGGACAATGGAGGTTTACCATGGAAAATATCAGGCAGTTGTTTGATAACGGCGATTTTTTGAATGATGTTTCCCGGAAGAACAAACAGCGAATTTTAAATTTCATTTATGGGAACAAAGCTGATAATCAGGACAAAATTCAAGTCTGCACGATTATTGATTGTTATTGCGGCAGCCCGGAAGCCGGGGAACAGCTTTACGAGAAGCTGGTTACGGTAATAAACGGAAAAGAAAAAGATACTCCTGCGGCAAAATTTAATTATGATTTCATTAAAAAAGAAAGCAAGGCAAGATTTACCCTCTTTGGCAATCCGGACTACGTCATTGAGACTCTCCGGTTGCTTTAGTTAATTGAATGCGGCGGAGGCATGGCTGACGAATCGAGAGCTGTTCAGTCCTTTTGGGGCGCTGCCAAAGATATATAACCGGGGTAATTTGTAAGTGCCGGGGGCGTATTCACAGGTGTAAATGCCCTCCGGGAAAAATGCCTGAAGCAGATGTTCCGGCATCGTCCATGCGCCCATTCTGCGGGCGGACTTTAAGGGATTCATCGTAGCGGAACAAAGTGGCGTTCCTTCCCCGATAGTGCTACAATCGGTGCGTTTTAATTACCCCGGAAATTTGATAATAATGGAGGTATGCGCATGGATAAGATACCGGGTGTGGGCCCGCTCGCTATGGACAAGGCAAAATTGAAGAAAGATGCGTTAGCCGGGGAGGTGGCGGTAATTACCGGCGGGGCAGGGAACGTGGGACTGGGCATTGCCAGGAGTTTGGCGTGGCTCGGAGCCAGGGTGGTGATTGCCGATGTAACTCCGGAGGCCGGAAAAGACGCCGAGGAACTCATCAACCGCGAAAGCGGCGCCGGGGCCGCCCTGTTCGTTACTACCGATGTTTCCAACGAAGCCTCCATGAAGGCCATGGCCGATAAAGCTTTCAAAAAATTCGGGAAGGTGGATATCCTGATTAACAACGCCATGATGATGTCCCTGGGCGCGCCTATCTTAAAGTCCACGGTTCACCAGCTGGACAAGCAGTACGAGGTAGCGGCCCGGGGGACCCTCATCGGGATACAGCTCTTCGTGCCCGGCATGCAGGCCAGGCATCACGGCGTGGTCACTTACATGTCAACGGCTTTCAAGTTTCCGGTGGGGCCCAGCAATTACTGCGCGGCCAAAGCGGCGGCTACTTCCATCATGATGTCGCTGGCCTCGGAATTGGGGCCGGTGAAAGACACCGGTATTTCCGTCTTCACCTTCATTCCGGCGGGAGTCGGCTTTCCCAAGAGTGCGGGGCCGCTGCCTAAAGAGCTGCCCAAGAATTTCAAGATGCCCGCCATGCCCGGCTACGAAGGGAATATCCCGCCCGAGGACGGCGGCGCGGCCCTTGCCTACTGCATCACCCGGGCTGCCGAACTGCACGGCTCGGGGATAATGGTAGAGCAGGCGTTCCGGCAGATGGACTGGCCGTATCCCAAGCCGGAAACGGTGCGCAAAGCTGATTTTGAGCGTATCGACGATATGGCGCTGGCGATGGTATTCGCGTGCATGGGGCCCGGCTTCCCCGACCCCAAGGTACCGCTGATGCCGATTGCCCGAAAAAAGTAAATTACGGTAATATAACACAGAGCATCCTTACAGCAAGGAGATAACAATGAAACTCGAAGGACAGGTGGCGCTGATTACCGGCGCCGGCAGCGGCATCGGCGCCGCTACGGCCGGGCGGTTTGTGGCGGACGGGGCAAAAGTAATCATTAATGATGTTAATGAAGCTAACCTGAAGGAGGTGGCCGGTTCTTTACCCGCGGGGTCGGCCAGGATTTGCGCGGGCGATGTAACCAGCGTTAAAGACGTTCAACGCATGGTCGAAACTGCCCTGGATTTCGGGGGTAAGCTGACCGTGCTGGTCAACAGCGCCGGCATTGACCCTCATGATAGAGAACAGGACATAAATAAGGCGCTCGACATTTGGCATAAAATTATCGCAGTAAACCTCACGGGGCCGTACCTGACCATGAAACTGGCGATACCCCGTATGATTGAAGCCGGGGGCGGCTCCGTGGTCAATATCTCCTCGCTGTCCGGCATACGCTACATCGCCGGGCGGCCGGGCTATACTTCTTCCAAGGCCGGGCTTATCGGCCTGACCCAGATGGCGGCGGTGGAGTACGGGCCGGTAAAAGTCCGCTGCAACGTTATCTGCCCGGGCCCCATCCGGACGCCGATGTTCGAGAATAATACCCGCCCCCTGGCTCAAATGATAAAGAAGGATGTTGAAGATATTTTTAAACAGTTCACTTCTTTTTCCCCGCTCCGCCGCATCGGGGCCCCGGAAGAAATTGCCGGCATCTGCAGTTTCCTGGCCAGTGAAGACTCCTCGCTGCTGACCGGGGGGATATTCGTGGCGGACGGCGGGGCGTCGCTCGTTGATGTCGCCGGCCCGGCCATGAGCAATATTTTTGAGCAACGCCGCACTGAAGGGTCGGCGGGGCCGCAGTAATACTACTGAATGGAATAGCAGAACGGCTAGTCTTCGCCCAGCCCGTGCTGAATGGCAATCACGGCTGCCTGGGTGCGGTCGCTCACTCCCAGCTTGGTCAGGATGGCGCTGACGTGGTTCCGTATCGTGCCCTCGGATAAAAATATCCGTTCGGAAATATCTTTATTGCTCAAGCCTTTGGCGATAAGGCGCAGCACTTCAATTTCACGGTCGGTTAAATCCGCGGTAATCGCTGTCGAAGGCTGGGTGCGGTGGCTGGAAGCCTGCCGGAGGACTTTTCCGGCTACGGACGGGTCGACGAATGTTTTCCCTTCCGCCGTTCCCCGGATAGCTTTAATCACGTCGTCGCGCGGGGTGTCTTTCAGCAGGTAGCCGGAAGCTCCCGCCTGTATCGCATCGAAGACCCATTCATCGTCGGCATAGGTCGTCAAAACGAGCACTTTGATATCCGGGAACTGTGCCCGTATCCGCCGGGTAGCCTCGACGCCGTTCATCACCGGCATTTTGAGGTCCATCAAGACCATATCCGGCCTTTTCTGCGCCACCAGTTCCACGGCATGCGCGCCGTCTCCGGCGATACCAACTACTTCGATATCCTTTTCCAGTTTCAGCATCATCTCCAGCCCGTCCCGGACGATTGCCTGGTCATCGCAGATTATTATTCTCATCATTGTTTACCTCAATTAATGGTCAGCCGAACGACCGTACCTTGGCCCGTGTTGCTGGTGACCTCCAGTACGCCCCCCACCATTTTAGCGCGTTCCTGCATGCCCGCCAGCCCGAAGTGGCCGGCCTCGGCGCTCTTTTTCATATCAAAGCCCACGCCGTCGTCCTGCACCGTCAGGATGACCTTGCCGTCCATCCGTTCCAGTTTTACCGTGAGCTTTTTAGCCCTGGCATGTTTCATAACATTGGTAACCGCTTCCTGCGTCACCCGGTAAATGCACTGCTCCACGTCCGGCGATAAAGGCGGCAGCATGATAATTTCCGGCATGTCCAACGCAAAACCGCCCCGCGATGCGGCGTCTTCCACGAATTTTCTCATGGCCAGGGGCAGTCCCAGGTCATCCAGCGGGCTGGCGCGCAGCGCTTTCAAGGTACGCCGTGTTTCTTCCAGCCCAAGATGGGTTGCCTTCAAAGACTGCTCCAGTATCGAGCGTGCTGTATTGCGGTCGACATCCCAGTAAGCCTTGAGGGTTTCCAGCTGGACGGATAGCCCGCTTAAGGTGTGCGCCAGCGTATCGTGCAGTTCCAGCGCCAGCCGGTTTCTCTCGCGGCTGGTGGCCAGCTGTTCCAGCGTGCTGGCGTGATGCGTCAGGCGTATATTCGCCGCCTCCAGCGATTGCTGCTGGGCTCTTAACCTGGTCATTAAAAAGCTGATGGAAAAACCGACCGCCAGGAATACTACGGTTTGAATCAGCGTCACGACGAGTACCCCCTGGAAAAACGGCTCCCCGGGGTCTACGGCGTAAAGCGTCATTCCCAGGCTAAGGGCGGTAATCCCCAGAATGACATACAGCACATACTGCCATTTATATTGCCACGCCACCAGCAGGAAGCCGACGAACAGGAAGGGAAGCATCGCCATCACCGAGCCCTCCGGCGAGCCGAACCGCGGCCCCAGCGGAGAAAGCCGGCCTGCCAGCTGGTTAACGATAACCGGCAGCACGGTAATGATGGTGATGATCAGCGGCAAAAAGAACTGCTTGAGACGTTCCTGTATCCAGTTCCAGTAAGTCAGGCACAGGCAGAGCAGGGCGATAATGCCATATAAAAGATAATAAAGATAATACGTGCTCGGCTGGCTATCCGGCGGCTGTTGGGGCTGCGGCTGCCGGAATACCTGGTTAATGATGGCCAGCAAAGCCAGGTAGCATATCCAGAGAAAGGCGGCAAAGCGGATGAGCCTCACGGCATCATTACGCGGTCTGGTGTTTATCATGGCCTCATTATAATCCACAACTGTCCATTTTGCATGTGGCGGCGGTCACCAATTGTTAAGTTTTCCCATGACATTTGTCATCACGGTTAATTGATAAAAGCACACCGGAAATACCTGCCTGGTGATTGCGTACACTATTCCCCGCCGCCGCACCAAAGATAAACTGAAGATGACACTACTTGAACCAGGGGGGATGGCTAAAGGGTATCGTTGATACCTGTCAGCAAGAAGGAGGTAAAGAAAAACATGGTTACCGGAGGAATACATCAATCTGCGATTAATCGAAGATGGAGGTGAAAGATGAAGGGAAAGAGTAAATGGCTTATCATTTCCGCGCTGGCCGTCACGGTCATATTGGTAGCAGGGCTCATCGGCGGCGCGGTATTTGCCGATAACGGGAAGACGGCGACTGGCGCGGACCCGGGTAATACCCTGTTCGCTAAAGTAGCCGAAAAGCTGGGTATCGACCAGCAGCAGCTGGAGGATGCCTTTAATCAGGCGCAGCAGGAAATGAGGGATGAGGAACAGACCAGCCGACTCGACAGTCTGGTAGAAGAGGGGAAAATAACCCAGGATCAAGCTGACGAATATCTCCAGTGGCTTGAATCTAAACCGGATTTACCGGCTGATCTGGACATGGGTGGCGGCCCCGGGTTCCCCGGAGGCGGCCACGGCATGCCGGGAGGGAATCCGCCGCCGGCTCCTCCGGCTGATACAGCAACAACCGATTAATCTGTTACCGCTTTACCTCCTTCTATACTGATATCCGGGAGTGTGCGCCTGGCCGCTCTCCCGGATTTCCTTTATTGTCAGCCGTTTCGTTTTCTATGTTACGCCGTTCGATCTATTTTGATATTCAGGCATTTCTTTCCCCCGTCCGCTCCGGCGATACAACCGCTCACCCGGTCATGACAATTGTCATTTTCGGTAGTGAGAAAATCATAGCCGCATCATGCCTATTGGTGATTGCACGCACTGTCCGGCGTGCCGCCCGTGAGCTTAAGCTTGAAGTATAAGACCGCGGCAAACCACGCCGACAGAAAGGAGCCAGAAAAATGGATTTGAAGAAAGCACTTGTTGCTGCGGCAAAGACTGGCATCATGCCGTTCCCGGCGTTGGCCGGCAGGAAAAATAGCGAAGCGGACAAAACTGATAAGGCCAAGGCCAAACCACGCCGCTTAAAAGGAGCAAAAAATGGATTTGAAGAAAGCATTAATCGCAGTAGCAATTACCGGTATTATGATGTTTCCGGGGCTGGCCTGCCGTAATAGTGTACAAACCACCGCCCCTATAGAGACGACTGCCGTGCCTGCAGAAACCGCCGTGCCGCCCGCCCGCCCTGCGGAAGGGGAAATGCCTGCCCCGCCTGCGGATAACGGCACCATGCCCGCGCCGCCGGAAGGTTTTACCCCCGGCGCAAGGCCGGCCGCCCCGGAAATCGATTGGGCGGCCGCTGCCGCCAGCCTCGGTGTGACCGAGGAGCAGCTCAAAGCGGCCGTCGGCGATTTTGAAGGCGGTATGTTTGATATGGAAACTGCCGCCGCCACACTTGGCGTTACTATTGAAGCCCTCCAGGAGGCCCTCGGCTTGCCGTCCGGCGGCGCTCCGCCGCAAGAAGCCCCTCCGGAAGGGGCTGAATAATGGGGATGTTGCGGGGCCGCCGGTCCCGCGTACTTATAAATAACAGGGAGAATGATATGAAAATAAAGGAAAATGTGAAAAAGCTGGCAGGAAAGAGAAAATTGATTTCGATAGCCATCGCGGTCTTCTGCGTGGCCGGCGTCGTCAGCTCGCTGACGGTAGGCCTTTCCGCCAACGATGCCGCAACGGCGGAAGAAAGCCAGACCTACACCGTCACCACCGGCAGCATCTCTAATGAAATCAGTGCTGCCGGCAATCTGGCGCTGGCGGAGACTGAAGACCTGGCTTTTGAGATGGCCGGTTATGTCTCTGAAGTGCTGGTGAGTACCGGTGATTCGGTCGTAGCCGGGCAGGAACTGGCCAAACTGGATGTTGATGACTGGAATGAACAACTAAAAGCGTATGAAAGAGCCGTAACGACGGCGGAGCACAACCTGACCGTTAAGGAAGCCGCTCTGGTTAAGGCTAAGCGTAGCGCCGCGGCGGCGGAACGTGATGTAGCCGCCAGGGAGTTAGCCGTGCGTGAAGCGGAACTCGCGGTTCAGAGCGCGCAAAACGATCTGAATAATATCCAGGAAGTTGCCGAAGCCCAGGCGGCCGTGGATGATGCTGAAGCCTATGTAGAGGCTATCAAGGCCATTCGCCGGGGTTCGTTTAATGGGGCCATCCAGGTTGTTGATAATACCCGCTTAAATGATATGCAGGATGCGGCTGAAGATGATTTGGCGGCGGCCCAGGAAGACCTGCAGGACATCATAGCTGAAACTGGCGTCCAGCTAACGGATAATGTGGAACTCCAGATATCGCAGGCCAAACTCGCCATAGAGAAAAAGGAATTAGCGCTTGAGGATGCCAAACTCGCGGTGGATGACGCCAACTATGCCATCACCGAAGCTAATGCCGCGGTAGCAACGGCCCAATATGACTTGGATACGGCTACGAGTAATCTGGAAGACGCCCGGAATGATTTGGCCGATGCCAAAGCCCTAAGCCCCATCATCACCGCGCCTTTTGACGGCTTTATTCCTTCCATCTCCGTTGAGGGCGGCGATGAGGTGTTCAAAGGCACCATCGCCATGCAGATTGCCAACCCTGATAGTTTCGAGGTGGAAATCGCGGTCAGCGAGGTTGATATCATGGATGTTGAGGTTGGCGGCAAAGCCTGGGTAGAAGTAGACGCTCTTAGTGTAACCCTGCCGGCTACCGTCACTTACATCGCCCCCACCGCCACGATTTCGTCCGGCGTGGTGAACTATATGGTTACGGTAGAAGTGCAATCTATGACCGCCGGTAGTTTACCATTCCCGCAGGCTGCGGATGACGCCGCCATACCGTCGCTGACGGATTCCCAGAACATGACCGGTGACGGGCAGATGCCCGGATTCACCATGGAAGACCTGGAACTTAGACAGGGTTTGACGGTCACGGTCAGCCTTATCGTATCGGAAGCTACCGATGTCCTGGTGGTGCCTTACGCCGCGGTCACGACCGAGGGGCGGCAGAAATACGTGGAAGTGCTGAACGATGACGGCACTACGGAAAAGCGCGCTATCACCACCGGCGTCACGGATTACTCTTACATCGAGGTAACGGACGGCCTGACTGAAGGCGAACAGATAGTGATATCCGGCACCACCGCTACCACAATATCATCTTCATCGGATAGTGATGAGCAGCAAGGCGGCGGGATAATGTTCCCCGGTATGGGCGGCGGCGAGCCGCCCTCCGGCGGGCCTCCCGGAGGAGGGCAGTAGGCGTGATAGAACTTCAGGATATCACTAAGACTTATCATCTGGGGCAAAGAGACCTGGCAGTATTGCGCGGCATCAACTTTTCCATTGCCAAAGGCGAGATGGTAGCGATTATGGGGCCCTCCGGCTCCGGCAAGTCGACCGTACTGAATGTGCTGGGGTGTCTGGATATACCTACCTCCGGCACTTATAAACTGGATGGAATAGAAGTAAGCAAGATGAACAGCCAGGAACTGGCGGGAATCAGGGCCAATAAAATAGGGTTCGTTTTTCAGCAGTTCAACCTGCTGCCCCGCTCCTCCGCCCTGGCCAACGTGGAGCTCGGCATGAGGTACGCCGGCGGTATAAACCGGGAAAAAGCCGCAGAAGCGCTGAAGAAAGTCGGCCTGGCCGACCGCCTTACCCACCGCCCGACGGAGATGTCCGGCGGCGAGCAGCAGCGGGTCGCTATCGCCCGCGCCCTGGTAAAAAACCCGCCCCTGATACTGGCGGACGAGCCAACCGGCAATCTGGACAGCCGCTCCGGCAAGGAAGTAATCGCCATTCTTAAAAATCTGCATACCGAGCAGGGCGTCACCATGGTTCTGATAACGCATGACCCGCGCATCGCGGAATACTGCCAGCGCACGATATATATCAAGGACGGCCAGGTAGTGACGGAGGTCAACTGATGAAGAACAAAGACTGGAAAAAATGGCTGGACCCGTTGACCACCGCCTGGACCGGCGTTATTTCCCATAAACTCCGCAGCGTTCTAACGATGTTGGGTATCGTCATCGGCGTAGGCGCGGTCATTACGCTGATGTCCGTGGGCAAAGGCTCTACGGAGCAGATCCTGGCCAATATCCAGAGCATGGGCTCTAACCTGATGACGATTAGCGGCGGCGCGTCGATGGGCTTTGGCGGTGTGCGGGGGGCGATGGGCGGCAGCGCCACGCTCACCCTGGAGGATGCGGAAGCGATTGCGGATGAAGTGGATAATGTGGCCGCCGTCGCCGCCTCCTCTTCCAGCAATCTGCAGCTCATCTACGGCGAGGAAAACACGAATTCCACCGTCAACGGCGTAACGATAGCGTACCCGGAAGTAAACAATTTAACGGTGGCCAGCGGCGCTTTTTTCTCGGAAGATGAATACTCGCGCGCCGCCAAGGTAATCGTGCTCGGCTCGGATGTGGCGGAAACGCTGTTCGGCACGGCATCGCCCATCGGCCAGAAAATACGCGCGGGTACGATGATTGTCACCGTCATCGGCGTGCTGGAAAGCAAAGGCAGCAGCATGATGGGCTCCTCGGACAGCGCCGCCTACATACCGCTGACCACTTTGCAGCAATCGGTATCGGTTTCCCGGACGACCCAGGGTGAAAAGGTTGTATCATCGATAACCCTGACGGTCGCCGATGAGCAGTATGCCGACCAGGTTGAGACGGATATCACCAGTCTCTTGCGCAGCCGCCATGACCTGGCCGCCGCTGACGATGACGATTTTAATATACAGTCGATGAGCGATATCGTCGAAACCTTATCGGAAACCTCCGGCACGATGACCCTGCTGTTAGGCGCCATCGCCGGTATCTCGCTGCTGGTAGGGGGTATCGGCGTCATGAACATCATGCTGGTTTCCGTGCTGGAAAGGACGCGGGAAATCGGCATCCGCAAGGCGCTGGGGGCTAAAGAAAGTGATATCTGGAGCCAGTTCCTGATTGAGGCTTCTTTTTTGACGCTGGCGGGCGGGCTCATCGGGGTGGCGGGAGGG
>DAOUGB010000086.1:0-70606 GCA_034429595.1 Dehalococcoidales bacterium | reverse complement strand
TTACTTCTTTGATTGATAAATCGCACACCTGTATTCCCCACGCGTGTGGGGGTGAACCGATTACCGGCAGCACCTGCAGAAGAATAACCGTGTATTCCCCACGCGTGTGGGGGTGAACCGGAATTTGACCAGGTTCGCCCGCGGCCCATGCCGTATTCCCCACGCGTGTGGGGGTGAACCGTTAAACTGGCGAACCTGGTCGAAGTTTAAGGCGTATTCCCCACGCGTGTGGGGGTGAACCGACATTCTGGCCGCAATCAAGGCCCTGGTCGAAGTATTCCCCACGCGTGTGGGGGTGAAACGACGTATGCTTTAATCAGAGCTTCCCACATAAGGTATTCCCCACGCGTGTGGGGGTGAACCGGAAAGGAGTCAAAATATGACGATTGAGAAAGCGTATTCCCCACGCGTGTGGGGGTGAACCGAAATATAACGATTAGCGCGAATGAGCGCAAGGGTATTCCCCACGCGTGTGGGGGTGAACCTCTCCTAAAACGTAGAAATCGTACCCCGTGCAGATGCAAGGAGGAAAGAGGATGATAGCATTGACAAACCGGCCCCTATGGGAGATAATTAGGTTGTCTAACGTAAGACATCTAACGTCTAACAAGAGATGGAATATGAAAGAGAAAAAGCCGACTGATGTAGTGCTCCGTCCGAAACGCCAGGTCACCCTTCCCCGGGAGGTCTGCGACCAACTGGGTATTCATCCGGGAGATATCCTAGAAGTTACAGTTGAGGACTGCACTCTCATCGCCAGACCCAGGAAAACGGTCGCCCTAGAAGCGCTGAAAGAGATACAGCAGGCTTTCGAGCGGTCGGGTGTCACCGAGCAGGCGTTACAAGGGGCAGGACGGCAGATAAGGCGGGAAGTAGCAGGAGAGCGCTACGGTGTCAAAGCTTAAACTGCGTGTCTTCCTGGATACCAACGTCATTTTCTCCGGGCTATATTCCTCACAGGGTGCACCCGGCGCCATACTGGAATATTTTGTTGAAGGCCGGATCAGCGTGGTTGTATCACAGCAGGTACTGGAGGAGGTAATCCGGACGATAAAAGAGAAACTGCCAGAGGCTCTACCGGCTCTGAAAAAGCTGCTGATAAACGCACCGCCGGAAGTTGGGGCAGACCCTTCGCCGGAGGCGATACAGCACTGGGCGAAGGAAATCCCCACGGCCGATGCAGCTATACTGGCCGCCGCTATTGCCGCGAAACCGGATTACTTCGTCACCGGAGATAATCACTTCCTGGAAAATCAGACCATCATGGAAAAGGTAGGCTTGAACATCGTAACGCCGGCTCAGTTTCTGAAGCTGCTTGAACTGGATTAATTCATCTCCTACCTTTCTGTCAAGATAAAATAGCATAGGATATGAGTAGCTGCGTCTTTGTGATATAATAGTTACGGCTGTGCTGAAGGCTTCGACTTGTTAAGTAGCTTCCGTAATCTTGGTAGCAAGTCGGGGCGTAGAAAGTTCGATTTGAGTCCCGAGTGGCCAGCCAAAAATTCCGCGTGGCGCATTCGTCTAGCGGCCTAGGACGCGTCCCTCTCAAGGACGAGATCATGGGTTCGAATCCCATATGCGCTACCAATTTCCCCCTGGTAAGGGAAGAGGGAACTACTCACATGAACATGATCAATATAGTATGCCCCAAGTGCAGCGCGGTAGCTAAGCTTTCTCTCGTAGATTCCAATTATATCGGCCCGCGACGGTGCTGGAAATGCCATGAGTTTTTTACGATCACTATTGTTAATAACCAGGTAACTTCCTGTGAACCTTTAACACAAGAAGAGTACGAAAGGCAGCAGGAAGCTAAAAAAGCAGCGGAAAAGGCGCGGGGTGGCATAGAATTCTCGGGGCAGGATAAGACACAGAATGACATAGAATTTTCAGGACAGAATAAGGCACAGGGCGGCATAGAATTATCGGGGCGGGAAAAACCTGAAAATATCCAAAAGCGCCCGGAAAGTATCTGGGACAATATAAAAACTTCCAGCCCAAAAGAACCGCCGCGTCAAAAAGAACCGGGGAAACCTTCAGATATATTTCCCCCGGATAAACTCCAGACTTTTATACCATTGAAAGATACCAACGGAGAACGTGAAAAAACGCCAAAGACCAAAAAGCAGGATTATTCAATACCTTTGAACCATAATAAAAGTCAGACAGACCCCGATAAACCGACTATATTTCCCCCGGAGAGAATCCGGACATTTGTACCGCTGGAAGATACTGACGAAGAGCACAAAAAACCTTAAAGCCTGATACTTTCAAAAAATAACCCCCTGTCTTGAAGTTATATTCAAAAAACAGGGGGCTTTTTTAATTGTATATAATTTTTCTATTCCTTGGCGGGGGCGAGTTCCATATCTTTTTCATCAACGCGGACCTGTCCCGCGCCCGGAAATGCTACGTTCCAGACCGTCGTAGCGCCCGGCGCTTTAGCGACACAGACGCCGATTTTACCGGCCCATTGGCCGCTCGTAATTTTTACCCTGGTTCCTTGCTTAATAACCATCATTCTCCTTTTGTATAAATTTGTATTAATTTATATTAAAGAATTCAAACTCTAACGTAGCTATTAATATTATGCCTTAGCCGAAAAATTTCGTCAAACCCCTTTACAGCTACTTTTTGTATTCCCGGCGCGGCATGACGCCGCGTATGGACTTACAAACTGCGACGATAGTTTGATTCCCCCTGTTCCTGGCTATTTTTTAAATGCCGATATATAATATGATATTTCTATCACGCCTGCATTATTTCCCGTCGAACTGAATTTTTATACAAAAATAAGTTCTCAAACCCTGCTGCGGGCGTACCCCTAAAACCATCATTGGATAAGATACAGCCAGCAAAAGCCGAAACGGCCTGCGGTTACAGCTGTTTTACCCCGTTGGAAAAGCGCACCGATGGGCTCTGGAGCAATGACCCGTTCATTAATGAAAGACTCCATTTTGCCGAATGCTGCCAGCCGGGCAAAAAACCGCTGACCGGCGGTAAAGATAATCTTAATACGTTTAAGGCGTTATACGGCCTGAATGTCAGGCCGCGTAGAGGAGAAGACAAGATGAAAAGCGCGTATATTATGATCGTAGCCAGCGAAGCCGCCCCCGCAAAAGAAGCGGAATATAACCGGTGGTATACGGAAAAACATATCCCGATGTTCCTGCAATACGAAGGTTTGAGAAAGGCCAGCCGCTACAAGCGGGCCGGCGACCGGGGCGAAATGGCCAAATACCTGGCTTTTTACGAGTTCGATACCCAGGAAGCGCTGGCGGGTTTTACCAGGAGCGCCGCGTTTGCCGAAGCGGTAAAAGACTTCGACCTGACCTGGGAAAAAGGCGAGTTTATTTCCAAGGGGGGAGGGACATACGAGCTTATCAAGGCCTGGGCTAAAGATGAAGATTAAAAGCCGGGGCAATCCGATTCTCGGGGTTACCAATGATATAGATTATCCGGACACCGGTTGCCGGGCTTGCCTGTAGCTATTTTTAAAGGCTATTACCAGCGAAAAAGGCTCTCCGGCGGACGCGCCGCCGGAGATTTTTATTGATTGGCTAGCGCTGCACCCGCGGGGGCAGGCGTTTCCTGGTTTTCTTGCGGTAGGCGCTGATAAGCTCATGGCGGCCCACCACGCCAAGCAGTTGCTTATTGTTCTCCCGGCTGACCACCGGAATACGCGCCTCCGATTCTTCGATAGACTCAAGTAATCTATCCAGCGTCTGGTCCGGGAAAGCCACCTTGGGATTACCGGACACGATATCGCCGGCGGTCAATTTTTTATCGGCGGAAATCGTGTTCATCTGCCGCGCAATGTCCATCTCGGTCAACACCCCGATGAGATTCCCCTTTTCGTCAATGACCGGAAAGCCGTGATGCCCGGACTCCTGAAACATTTTCACCAGCCTGGTGACGGTTGTAGCCGCGGGAACGGTGGGATAGTTCCGCGTCATCGCTTCTTTGACGGTCGTCGTCCGCAGCACATCGCCCAGTTCTTCCTGCTCCAGATCGACGCCGCGCCGCAAGAGCTTAATGGTATAGATATTCTCGCGCCGTATCGCCCGGCTAAGCAAAGTGCTGATAACCACCGCCGTCATCAGCGGCAGAATAATGGCGTAGTTGCCGGTCATTTCAAATATAATCAATATCGCGGAAAAAGGCGCCCGCGCCGCGCCGGAAAAGACTGCCGCCATACCCACGATGCCGTAAGCCCCCGCCGGCGCTGTCAGCGTGGGGAACAGCCTGCCGAAAACATCGCCGACCGATGTGCCGAGCATCGCGCCAATAAACAGGCTCGGCGCGAAGACGCCGCCACTGCCGCCGCTGCCCAGCGTAATCGAGGTAGCCGCAATCTTAAGAGCGACAAAGGCGAGTAAAACCCACAGAGTAAGGTTCCCGGATAAGGCGTCGCTGATGCCTTCGTAGCCGACGCCCAGCAGGTCCAGGCTGTACAGCCCGATAGCCCCCACGACCAGCCCCCCGATAGCGGGCTTGAGATAGCCCGGAATTTTCAAAGCGTCAAATCGGTCTTCCGTCCAGTAAAGGACACGGGTAAACGCCTGGGCGACCAGTGCCGCCAGGATACCCAAGACGATATAAAAAGCAAACTCCCAGCCGCTGACGATACCGAAGGACGGGAGCGAAAAAGCCCGTGTATTCCCGAGGAACGCCTGGGCGAGGAAATCCGCCACCACGGCGCTGATGACCACATAGCCGAAACGCCGGGTGACCACCCTGCCCAGTATCGCCTCCAGGGCGAATAAGACCCCGGCGATGGGCGCATTGAACGTTGCCGCGATGCCGCCGGCTGCCCCGCAGGCCACCAGCACCCGCACCGTTTCATCCGGGAGTTTAAGCCATTGCCCGATGGACGAGCCTATGGTCGAACCTATCTGGACGATCGGGCCCTCACGGCCGACCGAGCCGCCGCTGCCGATGCAGATGGAAGAAGCCAGAATTTTCACCGCGGCCACCCGCGGACGGATCCGGCCGCCCCGTAACGCCACCGCCTCCATGACCTCCGGCACACCGTGTCCTTTGGCTTCCCGCGCAAAAAAGTAGACCAGCGGCCCTACCAGCAGCCCGCCCGCAGCCGGGATAAGGATAATATAATACTGGCCCATGAATCCGAGAACATGGCTGCCGCCATCGATGAAAAGAGATTGAAACGATTTGATAAGCCAGCGGAAGAGAACGGCTCCCAGGCCCGCCGCCACCCCCACCACTACCGCCAGAATCAACCCCGATAACATTTCCGAGGTGCGGAACCATGTTAGTACCGAGTTGAACCTGCTGCCGAGAGTTTTGGGAAACATCGCTCTTTTTTATCTTACACCCTACGTTGGTTTGCATTCAAATTTCAAAGCTGATTTTTACATTAAGTAAAGTCATGACAAAGCCCCGGAAAAGACATGCTTGACATCATAAATCAAAGAGAGTAAAGTGGAATGATTACGAACACCAGTTCTAATACATGGGGAGGCAAAACCGTGGTAAAACTCAACATCGGGCTTACTTTTGCCGGCCAGTGCGAACAGGCTTTTCTTTTCTATAAGTCCGTGTTCGGGGGAGGGTTTACGTCTTTTATCCGGTACGGGGATGACCCAACCACCAACGCCGCCACGCCGGAAAAGGATAAAGCCAAAATGGCGTACGTCGCCCTGCCGGTGGGCGATGTTACGCTCTACGGCGACGATACGCTGGAATCATCCGGTATTAAGGTGGTAGGGGGCAACAATGTAGCCGTTTCCGTCCACCCGGAGAGTAAAGAGGAAGCCGACCGTCTATTCGGGGCGCTGGCAGGGGGCGGCACCAAAATACTACCGATTGCCGAATTTCCGTGGGGCTACTGCGGGATGCTTATAGACAAGTTTGGGGTAAAGTGGGTGGTGTGGGTGCAGGCAATATCAAAAGAGGCATAAAAATTACTAGAATAACATCAAAAACCCCCAGTAGACCGCCGCGTTAATAATCGTTAAGGGCACCCCTATTTTGATGAACTCCAAAAAAGTCAGCGTCTGGCCGGCTTTTTTCTCCGCGTTCTGGATGATGATAACATTACTCGCCGCCCCGAGGATGGTCAGGTTTCCCGCAATCGTGCTCCCCGCCGCCAAAGCCATCATCCCGGCGGTCGTCGCCCCGGCCTGCGCCAGCACCGGCAGGTACAGCGCCACCAGCGGCACGTTAGACAGGAGCTGGCTTAAAACAATGCTCACGCCCATTATCATGCCGGTGGAGGTTAAATCAACGTTCGTTGCTTCGATTGCCCGCTGGAAATAGCCGGAGTCCCAGACGCTCTGCATCAGCACGAACATGGCGGCAAAGAAAACCAGCGTGAACCAGTCCATCCGCAGCAGTATGCGGGGTCGTTTGGGGAGGTAAAAGATAACAGGTAACGCGGCGAACAGAGCGATGTAGGTCAGCTTAAAATCGAAGTCCAGACCGCCCAGCACAATGCCGATTCTTACCAGAATCAGGACAACCAGCATAATCAGGGAGACACGGGCAACATTAGCCAGTTTGATGTCTTTTATCGCATCCTCCCCGATTTCCGCACTAAAGCCGTTTTGAAAATGCTTACGGTAGAAAAGCTTGAGCATCAAGAAGGCAACCAAAATATTTACCAGCGTGGGCGCCAGCAGGTATTTGAGGAAGGTGATAAACGGATTAGGCACGCCGCCGTTGATGGCAATCAGCAGGTTCTGGGGATTGCCGATGGGGCTCATCACGCTGCCGATGGTGACGGCAAAAGCCAGGGCAAGCAATAAAACTTTAGGCGGCGTTTTGGTTTTGGTCGCTAACGCCAGGACGACCGGCGTGCCGATAATCGCCAGGGTATCATTCAGCAAGACGGCGGAAAGGATGCCCATGCCGAACAGGACAAAAAGCACCAGCGCATTAACGGAACGCGCCCGGCGGAACATTTTCCCCGCCAGGTAGCTTAAATAGCCGCTTTCTTCCATCGCCTGGCCGATGATGAAAACCCCGAAAAGGAAAAGCATGACATCGGCATTAATCGATTTTAAGGCGGCCAGCGGTGAAATTTCGCCGGTCACCAGGACGATAAAAGCGCCGCCGAGCATAATCTGCCAGATGCGCAGCCTGAACCTGCCGACCTGCCGGACGGCGATGAGGACAAAGACGATGACGAGCGTGATAAGTGATATCATTTAAGACGCAATTCCTGCGGAACAACGCCTTTCTGCCTACATTATTTCTGATACATGCCGGCCCACAAGCCGGTAAAAAACGCGCGGGCGTTAATACCCAGGACGCGCGTATCATACCCGCCTTCCTGCACGATAAGCGTATGAAAACGCAATGCGCCGATAATTCTCCCCATCTCCTCGTAGTCGTCGGCCACCAGCGTCCAGCTTCCCGTAGGGTCTTCTTTGGCCGTATCCAGCCCGAAAGGAATCACCAGGTACTTTGGGCGGAACCGGGCTATTCTTTTTAAAGCACCCTTCAACGCCCGGCGGTGGGCCGCTCCGTCGAGCGTCTCCGGCAAAGGTATATTTATGTTAAATCCCTTCCCTTCCCCGATACCCCTTTCACCAGCGAAGCCGGTATAGTACGGATAAGCGACGCTCGGATGGCCGTGAATGGAAATTGTCAACACGTCAGCGCGGTCGTAAAAGATTTCCTGCTGGCCGTTGCCGTGATGGTAGTCCAGGTCCAGCATCGCTACTTTGCCGTACTTGCTCAACAGATTAGCCGCCACCGCCGCCGAATTGAAATAGCAGAAACCGCCGTAGGTAGCCGATTCCGCGTGGTGGCCGGGCGGACGTATCAGGGCATAAGCCAGGCGGTAGCCTTCCAGCAACTGCTTGGCGGCGGTAATCGCGCAGTCCACGCCCCTCTTGGCCGCCAGATAGGCGTTACCGGTCAGCGGCGTAAAAGTATCGATGCAGTAATAGCCGGCGCGCAGCGGCAGGTCCTTGGGCGGCCGCGTGCGGTTGCGGATGGGGAAAACGTAAGGGTAAACGGCATCGCCTTCTTCCAGCTTGGTGCAGACATTTTTCAGGTATTCCACGAATTCGTAAGCGTGCACTTCCCGGATATGGCTTTCCGAATAATGCCGGGGCGATACCCGCTGGAAAAGTGAGGTCTTGCCCAGTTCCTCAAGAATGGCATTTATCCTTACCGGAGCTTCTACGTAGCCGCGCTCCTCCACGTGATGGATATGATGCCGGTCATTGACGACCAGCCGGATACGCCGGTCCTCTCTTGTGGTGCGGCTGACGGGAACCGGGGGTTTCTTAAAGTACTTTGGCGGCCGGAGATGCACCGGATCGTCATTGAAGGACGCCACGACCATTTCCACATAATCGGGCGGGCAAACGCCTTTGTATTTTCGCTCCAGAATAGCGCGGACGATTTCGCGGACGGTATCGCGGGGCAGCGGAATATCCAGCCCCAGGTTATCGTAAACAAGATACGGAGGATTATCGCCGCCGGGCCTTAGCGGAGTTTCATAGGCGGTATTGATAATCGGGCGCGCGCCGTACCTTTCATAAAAGCGCAGGCGCGATTTGTTCTGCTTCAGGATGACCGGATTTTTACTTAATTTGGGGTCGTCCGGCAGGCACTCGAAGAAAATACCGATGGTATCAAGGTCTAAAGCTTCTTCCCGGATTCTTTCATAGAGAGCGCCGCCGATACCGCCCCCCGTCTTTTTGTGCGCGGCGGAAATAAAGTCGAGGTAGCAGAAATGCAGCACGGGTTCATGGAACAGTAATGCAAACCCTTCGATACGTCCTTTGATTCCTTCGGCGACGAATAATATCGCCCGGAACCGGTATTTCATGGGATTTCTAAGCTGTTCCGGTAATTTATTAATATCTTTCTTGGACAACAACGGAAACTGGGTGCGCAGGATGTCCTGCACCTGCCTGATGGCATCCTGGTTAGCCGGAGTAATATCATCGTACACTCTTCTGATACGGAACATTTTTTTACTCCCCTATTTTTAACCCGCCAGCTTGATGATGCCGGTTAAATCCAGCCCGCGCAGTATCATGCTCACGCCGATGGCGGCCAGCAGTAAATTAAATACCTGGGAAACCGCTTTGATTCCCCCCTCCCCCAGGAAACGGGACAGCTGATTGCTCAAAAGGAAGATGACCCAGGCAATCAGCATATTTAAGGCAAAAGAAATCAAGACGACATAGAGGGGATACTGCAGCGCCAGCAAGATAAGAGTGGTAATCGTAGCCGGGCCTACCGTTAAAGGTGTCCCGATAGGCACAACGCCCATTAATTCTTGCTGCGCAATGGCGACCATATGGCCGGTAGTCATGTATTTGATGGAAAGAACAACCAGGATGATGCCGCCGGCTATGGCAAAAGAGCCGACGGAGATATTCATTACGTTAAGGATAAACTGCCCGAAGAACAGAAACACCAGGCCAACGATAGTAGCGGTAATGATGGCATAGTGTACCATCTTACGCCGTTCGCGGCGTTCAGTGCCATGGGAGACGGTTAAAAGAAATGGCAGATTGCCAAAAGCATCGATGACGATGAACAGCGGAATAAAGGTCAGAACAAAATTGTTCCAAAAATCAGCCATGAAATGACAACGCCTCCCTGCCGCGAATGCTTACAATTATATTATAACTTCTTTTGCAGGATAAGTTTATCATCCCCGGGCATATAGAAGTCCGGAATCCTGGCGACCGTTTCATAGCCGCGGGCTTCATAAAAGCGCCTGGTGTTCTCATAAAGCGGCGTGGAAGAGGTCTCGATAAAAGCCAGCCGCCCGTGCGCCTGCCGGATAGCGGTTTCCGCGGCGCTGTCCAGCATTTTGCCGATGCCCTTGCCCCGCCTGGCCTGGGAGACGGCTATCCAGTAAATGTCCCAGGTGCCCACAGTGCAGGGAGTCTCGCCGTAGCAGACATATCCCGCCACCTCCCCCTCATCATCGGCAATCAGGATATTGTAGCCCGATTTTACTCCATCAGCGAGGTAATAATCGATGAGCTCTTCCGCCACCGTTACTTCAAATGGCTTAAATTCTGGCGTATTTTGCAGTATCCGCATCAGCGGAGGTTTGTCGGCGGGGGACATCGGGCGGACTTTTACCGTCATGCTTTTCTCCAAGCGCCATATTAATGATTTTATGGATAAATTCGGCATATTTCATGCCCGCGGCGGCGGACTGGCGGGCGGCCCCGGTCTCCGGGGAAATATCCGGGTTGGGATTGATTTCCATGATATTCAGCACGCCGGCCTCATCCATGCGCATGTCCATGCGGGCATATCCCCTCCCCACCACCAGTTTGAAAGCCTTTAAGGCCGTGCCGGCGATGTATTTACGCTCTTCTTCACTTATTTCCGCCGGGCAGACAACTTTAGTGCCCTTAAAATAAGGGCTATCCGGCTCCCACTTGGCGGCAAAGGTAAGGATGCGGGGAACGCCCGGCGCCAGTTCATAAACTATTTCCGATAGCGGCAGGACAACGGGGCGGGCGTTGCCCATGACCGTAGCATTGAATTCCCGTCCGCTAAGGAATTTTTCCACCAGGGCAGCGCAGTGGTAGGTATCGAATATCTTGCGCACCTGCCTTTCCAGCGCCGGGAAGTCCTTCACCAGGCTGTCTTCAGAAATACCGTGGCTGGCGTCTTCACTGCGCGGTTTCACAAAACAGGGATAACCCAGATTGAAAGTGTTGATGTTAGCGGGGTCGATGACCTGATAGTCCGGCGTGGGGATGCAGGCTTCTTTCAGGACGGTTTTCAGCCCGGCTTTATCCAGCGCTAGCCGCAAAACATCCGCCCGGCAGCCGGTGAAAGGAATCCCCAGTTCTTTAAGCGTTTCCGGCACCAGCGCTTCCGTTTCCGGCGCGCCGCAAAAACCTTCGAAGAGGTTAAAAACGACATCGGCATTAATGGCGGCGAGTTTCTGCTTGCATGTTTCAAAAGGAGGCACCAGCGGCAATAGTTCCGCGGCACGACCTAGCTCCAGCACGGATTGCTGGACGGCGCTGACCGCATCGAGGACGCCGAGGACGGCTTTTTCCTCATGGGAGTTATCATACCCGGAAGGCTGCGGCTGGTTATAAACGATAGCTACGCGTTTGTACACTGCGGGTACCTCTCAATAGCGGTATCCAGTACGGCGCCGATGAGCCCCTCATGCGTCCAACCCATCTTAATGCCCATGATAATCAAATCGCTGTACGTTCCGAGTCCAGGCAGCGGATTTATCTCGATAAAGTAAGGCGTACCGTCCGGCCCTATCCGGAAGTCCACCCTTGAGAAATCCCGGCAGCCCAGCACCTTAAAAGATTCTAGACTGTATTTCTCCAGTTTGTCCAGTATTTTTTCCGGTAATTTAACCGGCGATTCGTAATCGACGAGGTTAACGTAATCGCGTTTGACCTCAACAGAATAAACGAAGTGCTTTGCTTTCTTTTTCGGCAGGATGCGCATCATACCCACCAGCTTAGGAGGCGCGTTGCCGATAATACCCACCGTAATCTCATCGCCATCGATAAACTCTTCAACCATGACCGGCTGGCGGTAGCCGCGGATGATTCTGCCGGCTTCTTTTTGCGCCTGGTCAATATTCTCCACTAAAGAGGTCAGGCGTATCCCCTTGCTGGACCCCTCGTAAATTGGTTTGACGATGGCGGGGAAAGGAAATCCTTGCCAATTGGCGGCATAAAGCTCTTTTTCATTGTTGATAACCAGCCATTTGGGGGTGGGGATGCCATCCAGTGCCACGATTTTCTTAGTAATGGGTTTATCCAGGCATACCGCTAAAGTAAGGGGGTCGGACCCGGTATAAGGGATGCCCAGCATTTCCAGGACGGCCGGCACCTGCGCTTCCCGGCTGCGGTAGCTGCCTCTGCCCTCGGAGATATTGAAGACGAGGTCCACCTTCTCGCGGCGGATATTATCTAAAAACTGGGCACCGCCGCCCAGCCGGACGATACGGTGTCCCTTTTTTTCCAGCGCGCCCGAAATCACTTCCAGAGTTTCCGGCGAATCGTATTCTTCTAAAGCATCATCAACTTCATGATGCGCCGTTACGGCTGTCTTAAGGTCGTACGAGATTCCGATTCGCATTTGCCTCTCCTTTGGTTTCCACCGGTACTTTAGCATCAGCCAGCAGACTTTCCACAGCTCCGCTTACCGGCGCGGCGGTACCGATTTCCTCGGCACCTTGATGCGAATTCGGGTTACGGTATCGGTATACTTTGCCTTCATAATTTTTCAGCAACAGTTCATTATCGGTCATGGACAGCACATAGTTGGGCTGCAAAGGCACCTTGCCGCCGCCTTCCACGAGGTCCACCACGAAATTAGGCACCGCCAGACCGGACGTATGCCCGCGCATGCCTTCGATTATTTTGATGCCCACGTCAACCGGCGTGCGCAAATGCTCCGTGCCCTGCACCTCATCACACTGGAAGAGGTAGTAAGGACGCACCTTGTTTTTCAGCAGCGCATGGCTTAATTTCAATTGCGTTTCCACGCTGTCATTGATGCCGCGCATTAGCACCGTCTGGTTGTTCACCGGGACGCCGGCGCGCAGCAGGCGGTCACAGGCGGCCGCGGATTCCGGCGTCATTTCTTTCGGGTGGTTAAAATGCGTGTTCAGCCATATCGCGCCGTATTTGGAAAGCATATTGCACAGCTCACTATCGATACGCTGCGGGCAGACGACCGGGAACCGGCTGCCGATACGGATAATCTCGATGTGTTCGATCTGTCTTATCCTGGAAATTATCGCCTCCAGGTGTCCGGTGGAAAGCGTCAGCGGGTCGCCGCCGGAAAGGATGACATCACGCACCTGCTTGTTCCGGCGCAGGTAGTCCAGCATGGCTTCGATTTCCGTTTCCGGGCGCACCCAGCCGCCGTGCCTCCATTCACGTTTACGCGTGCAATGGCGGCAAAGCATGGGGCAGATATCCGTCAGTACCATGAGTACCCTATCAGGGTAACGGTGTACCAGCCCCGGGACGACGGAATCTTCTTTTTCTCCCAACGGGTCTTCCAGACCCATCTTGCCCAGGCTGATTTCTTCGATAGAAGGTATCGCCTGTTTTCTGACGGGGTCGTCAGGGTCGTTAAAATCAATGAGCGATAAATAGTAAGGCGTAATTGAAAGAGGATAACGCCTGGTGACTAACCTGATTTGAGATTCTTCTTCGATAGAGAGGGGTACCAGTTTTTTGAGCTGGTCTACGGTAACAATTCTATTGCGGAATTGCCATTTCCAATCATTCCAGGAACTATCCGGAATGTTCCCGAAAAGCTGGTGCCTACCGGAGGCGGTTTTACCGGGAGGCTCTTCTTCTGTACTTTTAAAAACTATCGATTTACTGGGGGGCTCTTCTGTTTCGCTGATGATGCAATTAAAGGCTAACTGTTCCGGTCTGTGGCTTAGTTGGACTTTGGCGGCCACCGATGTGCTTTTCACTTTTTCTGTTTCAACACTCCTTTTATATATAGTAATTACGTTATTTTCTACGTTTGATTCGTAAATTTCTTGTATTAACTTGACATTCCTGTTATAATATACAGGAATTTAAATTCCTGAATTATTCAAGTCTTACAATAATAATTATACAACCCTGACCTAAATTGTCAATAGTATTTTCTAGTAAAAGTTATAAGGGGTAAAAAATAATTTTCCGCGGTGGAATATCAAGCAAGGAGGCTGCAAAATGGCAGGCTGGAAATTCCTCACTAATCATGCTCTTGTTTTGTGCCTGATTGCACAGCAAACCCGCATTACCGCCCGGGAAATTTCTGCCACCATCGGCATTACGGAAAAAGCCACGCGTAATATCATCAACGACCTTGAAGCCGATGGCTATATTACCAAGAAAAGAGAAGGCCGCCGCATTAAATACCGGGTCGACCCGGACATGCCGTTAAGAAGCGAGACCCAACAGGATAAAGCCATCGGGGACCTCTTGGAAACGCTGGGGTGGAAGAGGCGCGGGAGCAAATAGCGCCGTTTCCCCTTCCAGGTATCTTTTTAATCAATAAAAAACACCACAACCGGTCTTTTGCTGTTTTCCCCAACACGCTTATACTATCTTTCCAACTAATATATTATATTCCTGAACAGCCCTATTAACCTTTATTTCCGGCGCTGGAAAGGCATTAATCCCCTGCTTCCCAAGCCTGGCACAAATGAAACAAACGGCTAAATATGCGTAACTTGACAAGTATGGGTCGATTATTATAGAGTTTTGCATCACTAATGACAAATATCGTAACGCAAGCAATGGGCATATCTCTCCGGTGCGTTGTTATTGCCCATCATGATTTTGGGGAGTGCCGCCTGGGGGAAATAATCAAGGATTTGGGGTGTTAGAGTTATCAATAAGATTATAGAAATTATTAAAGTATCTTGTTTTTATAACAAGCAGTAAAAAATAAAAAATATTGATATCAGGGAGGTGATTATTATAAGAGATACGGAACAGATAAGACACGGCATTCTTTATAGAAAAAGAGGAGGATTTAACATGTTAAAAAGAGCAGGTAAGATTGTTTTACCGCTTTTGATTTGTTTAGTTTTCATGATAACCTTGCTTCCCGGCTGTGATAATGGGACTGCCACCACCACTACAACTAAAGCTCCCACAACTACAAGCACAACAACTCCCGTTAAAACTACTACGCCGGTTGAAACTACTACTCCTACTATAAATGCAGACAAAATCATCATCGGCGCTTCCCGGTCAGTTACCGGGCCGCTTTCCATTTATGAACAGTCTGCCTTCGGGCCCATTTATAAAATGTGGGTTGATGAAATCAACGCCGCCGGCGGACTTGAAGTAGGCGGGAAAAAACTGCCTATTGAAATGATTGTGTACGATGATGCCAGCGACCCGGCTCTGCTGGTTAAGAATCTGGAAAAACTTTGCACGGAGGATAAAGTAGATTTCCTCTTCGGGCCCTGTGGCACGGCCATGCTCTTTGCCGCCGCCCCTATTGCTGATAAATACAATAAGATAATGATTTGCGCCGAGGGCGGCTGCACGACACTTGAACCGAAACTAGGGGACTTCCCTTACCTTTTCTCCGTTTTGAACTATTCCAACCACTTTCAGATACCCGTGTTCGCGGATATCTGTGTCGAGCTAGGCCTTAAGACGGCTTACATTGCCTATATCTCTGACCTTCATGGAGCCGAATATAACCTGACGGCGCAGAGTGAATTTACACTGAAAGGTATCACCATTGTCGATTCCAAGAGCTTCCCGGCGGGCACCAAAGACCTGGACTCGATAATCAACGCCGCCAAGGCAGCCAATGCCGATATTTTCTGCTGCTTCGCTTATCCCGATGAGAACATTCTGGCTATGAATACCTTAATGACGCTCGATTATAACCCCAAAGCGGTAGTATTCGGCCCCGGCGCCAACTTCGGCTTTTTCAAGGCCATTTTCGGCGATAAATTACAGGGTGTCATGGGTGAAGGCGCCTGGAACATGAAGAGCTCGCCTAAGGCCTCCGAATTCGTTGATAAATTCATTGCCAGGTACGGAGAAGCCGGCAAGGCAGCTTTCGGCGCTGAAGACGCTCTCCTCGATTGGTGGGGACACCTGGTATACTACAGCGCCCTGGAACATTTCGCGCAGTGTATCCAGAAAGCCGTCAGCCTTGATAACGCCACAGTCAGAGAACTAATGGCTACAGAAAAATTCGAGACTACATTGGGCACCATGTGGTGGGATTGCGCTAACAACGGCGCGGGCGGCGGACTTCTGCCGTATGAGTGTTATTCCGGTCAGATCGGCCAGTGGCAAAACGGTGTATTCGAAGTCGTCGACCCGGGTGATAAGCGCACCGCTGACCCAATCATCAAACCTGAATGGTAAAAAACAGACTGGAAGTAACAATAAATAGTAAATAGCGTAAAAAAATAGCAGGCTGTCTTTAAGGTTTGCTTGTAAGCAGTGTCTTTAAAGTTTACCTTATAGAAGATATCGTTTCAGCCCTAAAGACAGCCTGCCGCTATAGCCTGAATCTGCGAGTAATAAATTATGGAAAATTTCCTGAACATCATTGTCGGCGGTTTGTTAATCGGCGGTATTTATGCTCTGATTGCCATGGGGCTAAGCCTGCAATACGGTGTCGCCAGAGTGCTCAATATCGCTCACGGCGAGTTCCTGGTGCTGGGTGCTTTTATTACCTTCTGGCTAAACCAACGTAACGTCGACCCGCTGGTTTCTATGCTAATTGTTGCGCCGGTATTATTTATCCTCGGCTTTACAGTTTACCGCACCGCATTTACATATATCAGAAACAAATCCGGACACCCCGGAATATTTGAAAGCAACTCCATGCTGGCGGCCTTCGGTTTTCTATTTATCATCCAGAATATCGCCATTATCATATGGGGCACATCCGTAAACGGTTACCAGTATCTTAATACCAGCGTTAATATACTCGGCTCACTGTTTGCCACCAACCGCCTGGTCGCCATCGCCTTTGCGCTGGCTATCGGGCTGGCCTTTTATTCCTTTTTATCGTTTACGCGCACCGGCAAAGCTATCAGGGCAGCCGCCCAGGACCAAGTAACCGCCGGGCTTATGGGCGTCAATATTAATTTTGTGTTAGCTTTATGCTTCGGCTTCGGGGCAGCTATGGCGGGCGTTGCCGGATCACTCATCAGCATTTGCTATTCTATCCAGACAACGATGGGACTGCAATACACCGTTATTGCTATCGTTGTCGTCGTCATGGGTGGATTAGGCAATATCCCCGGCAGCTTTATCGGAGGATTTATCCTGGGCGTTATCGGCAGTGCCGTAAGTTACTGGGAGCCAGGCTTAACCGTGGCTGCCTATTATTTAATCTTTGTACTTTTATTGATATTAAGACCAAAAGGTATCATGGGGAAATAGCAAGATGAACCTGAATAAGATTAACACTAAACAGATTATTACCCTGGCCATAGTACTGGCAATCTTCGCGTTGCTGGCTACCATACCTCTCTTCGGTTCGTCTTACAGCATTATACGTTTTATCTATTTCTTTATGTATATTATCTTATCCGTCGCCTGGGCGATTTTCTCCGGCACCACCGGCTACATATCGCTGGCCTCGGCCGCTTTCTTCGGCATAGGTATATACGCCGCCGCACTGTTAAGCGAAACATTACCCTTAATTGTTATTGTGATCATCGGAGGGCTAGCCAGCTTCATCATCGCCTTTTTAGTCGGCTCCATTACTTTAAGATTAAAGGGCATCTATTTCGCCATGTTCACCTTTGGGCTGGTATTACTCATTAAAGAGGTATTGTACTATTGTGAAATAAACATTTTCAACGTCCGAGGCTTGTTTGTTAAGGTTTATAGTGACAATACGATTTATTACTACTTATTAGGTATATTGGTCGTCCTGATGTTAACCGCCTTTTTTATCAAGCGCTCGAAATTCGGCATGGCCTTGCAGGGTATCGGCGAAAATGAAGAAGCCGCAGTGCATATCGGCATCAATGTAACTATGGTTAAAGTGTTAACCTACTCGGTCAGCGCGTTGTTCGCCGGGGCTGCCGGTGTTATTATGGCTATAAAATACACCTATATCGACCCGGGTATCGCCTTTAACCCGATGCTCTCTTTCAGTCCGGTATTAATGGCTATTTTCGGCGGTTTAGGCACTCTTTACGGGCCGGTAATCGGGTCGGTAATATTCACATATTTACAGGAAGTATTAACCACCGGCAAATTTAGAGACTACTACATGCTCATCTTCGGTATCGTGTTAGTAGCCGCTATAATGTATATGCCTAACGGTATCATCGGTCTTATCCAGAATATCTGGAAACGCATAACAGGAGCAAGACGTGCACATTCTTGAAGGTAAAGGTGTTTCTATAAGCTTCGGCGGTTTGGTCGCCGTGTCAGACGTAGATTTTTACGTTGAAAAGGGTGAAATACTCGGTCTCATCGGCCCTAACGGCGCTGGTAAAACCACCCTGTTCAACATTATTTCCGCTTCGCTCAAGCCAAAAGCCGGCACCATTACGTTTAAAGATAAAAACATTACCGGCATGAAGCCGTACAAAGTCACCCGGTTAGGAATTGCCAGGACATTCCAAACGGTAAAAATCTTCGGTAACCTGTCCGTTCTGAACAATGTACGCATGGCATCCCTCTTCGGCAATCCGGAAAAACCTTCGGAAGCCAAGGCTACCAAAGAAGCCGTGGAGCTTTTGGAATTCGTGGGTCTGCCGGAAAGCATCAGGAACGCTCCGGCTAAAGACCTGACGCTCGGCAACCAGAAACGCCTGGAGGTTGCCAGGGCGCTGGCCGCCAGGCCGGACCTGCTCCTGCTCGATGAGCTGATGGCCGGACCGAACCAAACGGAAGTCTCCGAAGCTATGGAAGATGTTAGACAAATCAGAAACCGGGGTATTACAATTATAATGATAGAGCATGTTATGAAAGCGATTATGAATGTGTGCGACCGGATTATCGTGCTGAATTACGGCAAAAAAATCGCCGAGGGGACGCCAAAGGAAATCGCAAATAGCAAAACTGTAATCGAGGTATACCTTGGAGAACAAACCACTACTGGAAATTAATAACGTAAGCTCTTCTTACGGCCAGATACAGGTACTGTGGGACGTCTGCCTGCAAATTAACAAGGCGGAAATAGTCGCCCTCGTTGGCGCCAACGGCGCCGGAAAGACCACCCTGCTTCATTGTATTTCTGGCGTAAAACCGCCAAATTCCGGTACTATCACCTTCCGGGGCCAGAGGATAGACGGCCTGCCGCCGAACGCTATTGTGGAACTCGGCATTTGCCATATCCCTGAAGGCAGAAAGCTTTTTACAGATATGTCCATCCGGGAAAATCTGGAAATGGGCGCTTATTCGCGCCGCGCCTGGAAAAAGAAGAATGAGACCCTGGAGCAGGTTTACCAGCTTTTCCCCAGGCTGAAAGAACGCGCCAAACAGCTTGCCCGTACCTTAAGCGGCGGGGAGCAGCAGATGCTGGCCATGGGGCGGGGCCTGATGTCTTTACCCGAGCTGTGTATTATCGATGAGCCGTCTAACGGCCTGGCGCCCAAACTGGTGGCGGAAGTCTTCCAGATTGTTAAGTCACTACGCGAGCAGGGTAAAACGATATTGCTCATTGAGCAGAATGTCCGCCAGACGCTGGAAATAGCTGACCGCGCCTGCGTACTGGAAAACGGGCGCATGGCCCTGGAAGGCTGTTGCGAAGACCTCCTTAAGAGCGACCACGTCCGTAAAGCTTACCTGGGGCTATAAACAAAAGGCTGCAATAGCTTACCTTATTATTTATTATTACCCGCCGCTGAACAATTTTGCCCAATAATTCCGCTTAGTATATAATGATACCTGCAAATTGCAAAAGTAAATTTTGAGGAGGTTCTTATGGACTTAGGTTTTAAAGGTAAAGTAGCGCTGGTGACCGGCGCGGGCAGCCAGATTGGTTTCGGTAAGCAGATAGCCTTGCTCCTGGCCAAGGAAGGCTGTGACGCTGTTGCCGTAACCGATATCAACGTGGATGATGCCAAACTGACGGCGGAAGAGATCAAGAAACTCGGTAAAAAATCCATCGCGGTTAAAGCGGACATCACCAACCCCGCCGATGTTGCCGCGCTGGTTAAAGCGGTCATGGACGAGTATAAAACAATCGACATCCTGTGCAACGTTGCGGGTGGGATTGCCAGCCGCGTACCCTATGACCAGGCCAAGCCGGAAGAATGGGATAAAGATATCCGCCTCAACCTTTACAGCATCATGCTCACCTGCCAGGCCGTACTCCCTCACATGAAAGAAAAGAAGGCCGGCGTCATCGTCAATATCGGCTCGGGCAGCACGCGCATGTACGCTCACGGCACGGGTAATACGTATGCTATTTCTAAAGCCGGCGTAGATACATTCACCAAACAATTTGCCTTTAACGAAGCCAAGAACGGCATCCGCTGTAACTGCGTCGCTCCCGGCCCCGCCCCTACCAATTTCATTCCGGGCCCGGATAAACAGGGAATGGTGAGTATGATGGCCAAGACGATTCCCATGGGCAGAGGCGCCACCCAGGCCGATATCGCTAATGCTACCATCTTCTTTGCGTCTGAAATGTCCAGCTACATCACCGGCGCTGTACTCCACGTTTCCGGCGGGTCCGTACTGGACTAAACGCGCGGTCTCTTGTTGATTGGATTATGACAAATACGAGGAGGCGAAAATGGACTTAGGTTTTAAAGGCAAGGTGGCGATGGTCACCGGCGCGGGCAGCCAGGTAGGCTTCGGGAAAGAAATCGCGCTGACACTGGCCAGAGAAGGCTGCGCTGCCGTAGTCGTCACGGATGTTATTGATGACGTGCAAAAAACCGCGGAAGCGGTAAAGGGACTCGGCTGCAAGTCCACCGCCATTAAGGCGGATATCACCAACAGGGCTGAAGTTGAAGCCATGGTCAAAAAAGCCCTGGACGAATACGGTAAAATAGATGTGCTCTGCAATGTGGCCGGCGCTATTCTGCAAAAGGACTATATCCCTATAGACGAGCAAAAAACTGAAATCTGGGCCAAGCAGATGGAGCTTAACCTCTTCGGCGCCATGCATGTCACGCGGGCTGTCATTCCCTCAATGAGACAGCAAAAGCACGGCGCTATCGTGAATATCGGTTCCGGCAGCACGCACCAGTACAACATGGGCGTGCAGGTTTACGCCATATCCAAGTACGCCATCGACCTGTTTACCAAGCAGCTGGCTTACGTGGAAGGCAAGAACGGCATCCGCTGCAACTGCATCGCCCCCGGACCCGCCCCGACGAACTTCGGCGCAGTCCTGCGTGAAGGCATGCCGGCCCCCTCCCCGGAACAGGCCGCCAAGATGCGCGAAGGCATGCTCGCCGCTTTCCCGCTCGGCAGGATGGGCACCCCGACGGATATCGCCAATATTACCGTGCTCATGGTATCTGAAGCCACCAATTATATCACCGGGCAGGTAATCCAGGTATCCGGCGGCAACGTCATGTAAGTACCTTTTACAATTAATACGATGATTTGAGCAATCCTGGCTATTAAACCAGGATTGCTCTTTTTATTGCTTCCCATTACACATTTGTTATAAGCATATTGACAATTGTCCGCATTTTTGTTATTATTTGCCAGTTGTCCTCTTAACTTCCTGATTCACACCGGAGAATTATACAAATGAGACTTCACAGTCTGTATGGCGTCCGGCAGGAAGACTTAACCGGCCTCCGTCTAAAATACGGAGGCCTCATACTGACTCATACGACGCTACCACGCTCTTTTCATCTTACCTTTGCATAACCCCCCGCAATAAAAAACAAAACATATATAGGAGTGAAAAAATGGCAGCGAAAACAGGCTTATTCCCTGTTTGTTATGAAATCGGCAAGGAGATGCCCGGTGCGCCTTTGTTCAAGTTATCCCTGTTGGTCTATACCCCGGGAGAGAAGGTCAACGGCTTTGGAGAAATCACCCAGGCCATCAACCCGCCGCTGGACGTTAAGACTAAATTGGAAGGCTCTTTCACCTATATGACGGTAATGCCCCGTAACGTTCACATACTCATTGTTCTTACCGGCTACCCTATCATCCACTGGCCGAGTCATGCGGGTATCGGGCCGGTAATACCGCCCAATGTAGACCTGCGCATGGTGCTGGAAGAAAACTGGCAATCCGGGACGGCCAACTACAAATACATGGATGCCCAAGGCAACTGGAAAGAGCTTAAAAACGCCCCGGTAAAAGCCGTGCCGTGCCAGTAAGCCGGTCAGGGTTTTTAACCAAACCTCATAAATCGGTACAATCATATTTTTTACCATCGGAGGGAAACGATGAAAAACATTGAACTGACATTGACCGTGGAGGTAGGGAAATACGGCGGCGTCTGCCTGCCCAGTCAGGAAGGCTCCACCGGCTACTACTGGGCACTACCGATGATGCCAAACTGCATCAACCGGACAAACGACGAATGGATTCCAGCCATGCCCGGGCCGAACTTCCCCGGACAGCCCGGCGTGCACGTATTCGTCTTCCAGGGAGTTACGCCTACCGTGGAATCCCCGGTGATGGAGTTTTTATTAATGCCCCCCGGGGGCAAAGCGCCTGCGGCTAAAGTTTCCTGTAAAGTGACCGTAATCAAGGCTTAAAACTGAAAAATACAGTCAAGGCACCAGGGTCGGCACTATCCTCCAATAATACTTTTGCAGGGATGACTTAAGGGGCAACCAGTATTGACATTTGGCATATCTAGTGCTAGGATGAGGGCAGAAGACTACAGATGTCCTGAGTTTGTGCTTCGGGAGGTGCTCTATGAAAGTTCATGAGCTACTCGGAGTCCGGCAGGTGGACTCTTAGTGCCCTACCGACCGGTGGGGCATTCGGAAAACGGACTCGACTCGTAAGAGTAAACTGGCGGCAGATCCCGGTTAATTATCGGGACGCCCAGTACGGTAAATTACCGCAGGTGAGTCGGGGACGGAACCAGTCAGTTTTGTTAGTGGAGGTTGCTGAAAACAGTGACCTCCACTTATTTTTGGGGGAAAATAAACATCTGGCGGGAAATAGGCTTAGGAGAGGGGAACCTGGTTTGAGCGGGGAGGAATCGATTATTTACTATTCGGATTGGTCAGGCCGGTTTTATCCATAAGCTCATGATAATACCCGGCAATATCTTCATCATATATTTTGCTTTCCGCGCTGATGAACGGAGACGTTAAAGCATCACGGTAAATCTTTTCAAAATCCGGCAAAATATCAGCCAGGAAATTGGTGTTATTATCTGACACGGTTTCACTATCCGTAGTTTCAGCCAGGGCAGGCAGCACCGGCTTAACCCCAAAGATAACCAGGCTACAGACAACGACCCCGCAGATGAAGCTTAAAACTACCTTCATCATAGTTGTTCCCCAGTCTTTTGTCAGTCCGGTAATGGTGGACTACGGTCTTATTCTGGCACAAAAGCGTTAATTGCATTATAAAAACCATAAAGAAATCATAAAATTCAGCTAAAGTTTCTATAAAGAAAAACCGGGTTACTGAAAAAGTGAATCCAAACGATTCTTACGTTCCTTACGCATTTCTTGACATATGGCTAGCTACAAACCTAGAATGACGATGAAAATGCTTAATTCGGCATTTATCAAGCAGACTATTTCCGCAGGAGGTATCATGGCTAGAACCATCCGCACCGTCCCGGCAATCCTTACCGATAATACCGCCACCCTGGAAAAACTGGTGCGTCAAGCCGAGTCCTTTACAGATTCCGCTCAATTTGATTTAATGGACGGGCGGTTCGTACCATCAAATAGTATTAACTGCAATGATATAGCCGCCTTGAAAACCACGCTCAAATGGGAAGTCCACCTGATGGTCTTACAGCCTGAAGATTGCCTGGAAACATTTCAAAAAGCCGGAGCGCAGAAAATCGTCTTTCATTATGAAGCGGTTGCTTCCCCGGAGAAGATTATCGGCCTGGTAAGGAACCTCGGCATGAAGGTTGGCCTGGCCGTCAACCCGGAAACCCCGATCGCTTCTTTCAAGCACCTGATACCGGATGTTGACAGCGTGCTGTTTATGGCGGTCAACCCGGGGTTTTACGGCGCCAAATTCATCCCGGAAGTCCTGGAAAAAATCGCGGATTTCCGCCGGACGTATTTTAAGACGGAAATCGGCATCGATGGCGGTATTAAGGAAAATAATATCGCGGAAATCGCGCGTAGCGGCATCGATGTCATCTATATCGGCAGCGCTATCTTTTTACAGCCGAACCCCGCCGCCGCCTACCGGCGACTTACCGAACTGGCACAATCCGGAGCCGCCTAGCAGCCGGGGTTAACTTTACCCTTTTTGCTCGTCGTTGCCCCAGTTCAGCATTAGCTCTTTCAAACGCTGGGCAAGCTGCGGGCTGGAGCGCAAACGCTGGATAAAAACGGGGCATCCCTCCAAAAGCGAGTTTTGGGCCGCGGAAGCCATGCTGGAAAGCAGGTTTTGCGTGGTGGCGTCCATCTGCTGCGGCGTGGTAACGCCGGGAGTCCCCTCCTCCAACTGCCGCCGGATATCTTCTGTGGTAAATTTCATCGGGGTGACGCAGGCTTTATACCACGGACATTCTTTGCATTGCACTATCTGATAAGCTTCATTAATGATATCGTCCATCTTCGGCTCCCTCGAATCTACCTTATTATTATAGCACCTCCAATAACCGGAAACTCAAATGATATTACAACCCGGGCCCTATGGACAAAACCGGTTTGACACTTTATAATCCAGAAGTAAGCTCCCGCAAAGCACCTACTCTTTCCTGAAAAACAGATTACCGGCGCTTAATACTTAATCAACACTATGCAAAGCAGGAGGAAACCATGCCGCTTTACATTATGATGAGCAACCTGACCGATGAAGGCAGGAAAACGGTTAAATCCAACCCGGACAGGATTAAAGAGGTTAACAAAGAGGTAGAGACGATGGGCGTAAAAGTCATCGCCCAGTATGTTACGCTCGGGCAATACGATTTTATCAACGTGCTGGAAGCGCCGAACCATGAAACCATCGCCAAGATAGCGACGGAACTAGGTTCCCGCGGCACATTGCAGACCACCACCTCCGCCGCCCTGACGCTCGATGATTTTATCAAGGCTTTAAGATAGTATTACCGGCACCGCTATTACGGGAGGGCCGCCATCAGACCGCTTAGCTATTCACAGATTTCCGCCTACCAAACCTGCCCTTTGTGCTATAAACTGCAGTATGTCGACCGGCTGAAACGCAAGGAAAAGTGGTATTTCAGCTTCGGGACTACCATGCATGAATGCGCCGAGCAGTTCTTTAAAGTAAAGGCCCCGCCGTGCCCCTCCCTGGAAGAATTACTCCAGATATACGAACAAAAATGGATACCGGACGGCTATGAATCGCCGGAAGAAGCAGTCCGCTATAAAGAATACGGGAAAGACATCCTGAAAAAGTTCTGGGAAATCCACGCCCCCGGTTTCCGTCTGCCGGTGGCTGCCGAATTCCAGTTCTACCTGGACGTGGCGGGGTTCAAGGTAATGGGCTATATCGATAGAGTGGACAAGCTGGAAAGCGGCGGTCTGGAGATTACGGACTACAAAACGAACCAGGAGCTTTTCACCGCCGATTACGTGGACAACAACCTGCAGCTTACCATTTACCAGATGGCCGCCGAGCAGGCCTGGCGGCTGCCGGTAGAAAAACTTTCCCTCTACCACCTGCGCACCAATACCCCCTGCTATACCATGCCGCGTGGGAAAACGCAAATTGAAGAAGCTAAGCGGCTGGTAATCGATACCGCGGAGAAAATCCAGCGCGGTGAATTCCCGGCGACGGAAAACCAGTATTGCCCCTGTGATTTTCCGCAGTATTGCCCTTATTACCGCCATCAATACTCCCTTAACACCCCCCAAAAAGAAAGCCAGGCGATGTTACCCGGCATGGCCGCCGCGGCAGCCGCCGAACGTTATGCATCCCTCCAGGAACAGATTAAAGAACTGGAAGCGCAGCTTAACGAAGTTAAACAGGTCATCATCAAATACTGTCAGGAACAGGAGCTGAACCGCGTCTTCGGCAGCGGGCATCAGGTTACTTACAAGCTCGTGGAAAAGTCCGGCTACAATGCAGAAGACGTCCGGACCATCCTGGAACCCGCCGGGCTGTGGTCAAGGGTGCTCTCGTTAGACCAGGCGCTGCTCAAGCAGCTTCTGGCGGATAAGGCCGTCCCCGCGGACGTCAAACAAAAAATCGAAGCCGTCAAGCGCATTACTTCCGCCTATCCCCAGCTATGGGTCAAGGCGCTCTCTGAAGAAGATGAGGAGTAATTTTTTTACGGCAGAGCGACCGTATTAACCGCTATATGTTATGATATGATAAAATCCGGTAAACGCCTATAAGGAGTCGAACGTGCCAAAGCTGCTGCTGATTAGACACGGCATGACCAACCTGCAAAAGGAAGACAGGTACTGGGGAAATACGGATATACCGCTCAACGACCTCGGGATTACCCAGGCCAAACAACTTAGTGACCGCCTGATGAAAGAAAAAATAACGCACGTTTACTCCAGCACCTCAAGCCGCGCCCTGGATACGGCCAAAATCATCGGCGATGTTCACCACCGGAACGTAATCGCCTGCGAGGAGCTTGGCGAATGCAACTTCGGGTACGTGGAAGGCCTGACCTACGATGAAATCAAGCAGCTGCACCCGGCGCTGGCGGAAAAACTGGGCAAAATGGAAGCCGTCAGCTTCCCCGGCGGCGAAAGCCTGGAACAATTCCACACCCGGGTAAAAACTTTCCTGAAGCGCCTTGAAAAGCACAAGCCGCAGGATACGGTTGCGATTGTCGCTCACGGCGGCTCGCTGCGCATGCTTATCTGCCATTTACTGGATATGGAACTCAAGCACTGGCATCGGCTGCGCATTGACCGCGCTTCCTTAAGTATCGTGGAGATGTATCCCAGCATCAGCATTTTAAACTCGCTCAATGACGTTGCTCATTTGAAATCGATATAAAAGTTCTATCATTGCAAACAAAGCTCAATACTTTCCAGTATAATTTTAATTATTGCTAGAGATTGCCACGGCCTTCGGCCTCGCAATGACAGGTGGTTTCTATGGAAAAAGTTTTTGTGTCATGGAGCGGCGGCAAGGACTGCTGCCTGGCTTTGAACCGCGCGGTAAACAGCGGACTGGATGTCCGTTATTTAGCCAACATGGTCACGGAGGACGGCCAACGCTCCTGCAGTCATGGCATTTCCGCCGCAGTCATCAAAAAGCAGGCGGAGGCTCTGGGTATTCCCATCGCGCAGCAGCCCACCACCAATGACACTTACGAATCCGTGTTTGTCGCTACGCTTAAGGGATTTAAACAAGAAGGCATTACCGGCGGCGTCTTCGGGGATATAGATTTCAATGCCCACCGCGAGTGGATTGAAAGAGTATGCGCCGGCGCCGGCATAACGCCCCGCCTCCCCCTCTGGCTGGAAGAACAGCCAAAGCTCATGGCAGAGTTCATCGCCGCCGGCTTTAAATCGGTGGTCGTGGCAGTCAAGGCGGACATCCTGGGCAAGGAAGCCCTCGGCAGAATCGTCGACCGTGAATTCGTGGAATATATCGCGGGATTGAACAAGCATATCACGCCCTGCGGGGAGGCCGGGGAATTCCATACCCTGGTAATCGATGGCCCCCTGTTCAAAAAGCGCCTGGCCATTACGGAAAGCGCCAGGGTAACCCGGGGCGAACATCATTTCCTGGAAATTCTGAAGATAGAGCTTAAAGCAAAATAACCGCGGGAAGGTAAATGTGAGTAAAATCATCGCCAGAGTAATATCCCAGAAAGGCGCCTGCGAAGCCGGACACAAAGTGGGCGACGAGTTTGTCATCGGGCAGAAAACGCCGGAAGGCATGTGCTCCTGGGCTTTTTACACCCTTTTCCCCTTCGCCGAGCCGCTCCAGTTCGGCGGGGCATTCCCGTGGGAAAAAGACCCCTCCAAAGCTAAAGTGGCCTGCCCGGACGCGGATAATCCGGTGGTCTTTGAACTAAGACGGGTGGACTAAGAGCAGCATAGCGGGCTTAAAACCACAAACAAAACAGTTCCCTGATGTTCCAGCCGGTGATAAAGCATAACAGGAGGATGGCCGGAATCAAGAGCCGGCCCGGCACGAACCAGCTGATTAACATCGGCACCGCGAATTTAAAAGCCGCCACCTTGTACACCGAGTCCAGCGACGCTTTCATAAAGGGATTCAGCTCCGGGTAACCGTAACGCGCCGCATACAGCGTTAAGGCCAGGTCGACCATCTGTAAAATTAGAAAACCGGCCTTGAGCAACGTATCGGCCCTGTCTTTCTTTTTACAGGCAATAACGATATAGGTTAAGGGCTTAATGGCGCGCTGGCCGAATGTCATTACCTTCTCTCCCGGTATCTGCGGTTTTTCCGATTATTGAGGCTATTGTTTTTCCATCTTATCCCGTACTGGAACAATATTTGATAAACAAGCCCCGGAGAAAAGTGAACAAAACGTAAACTTTGATATTGGAGATTCGTCTTTTTCCCGCTCCTACCCTGTGCTATACTTTAGGAAAGCCTTTTAAAGGGTGAATTACACTTGGCCGAGCCGGAAGAAATCAAAACAAAAATAGAAAAACTCCGGGCGGATATCAACCGCGCTAACTATCGCTACTACGCGCTGGACGACCCGGAAATCAGCGACGCTGAATACGACCGCCTGATGCGGGAATTACAGAGCCTGGAACAGGAGTATCCGCAGTTTCTGACCCCGGATTCCCCCACCCAGCGTGTCGGCACGGAGCCCCTGGTGGAATTCGGCATCGTGGAACACCCCCAGCCGTTGCTCTCACTCGCCAACGCTTTCTCCGATGATGAACTCATGGCCTGGTATACCCGTGTGGTAAAACTCATCGGCGACCGGCCTTTCGATTTTGTCTGCGAGCATAAAATAGACGGCCTGGCCGTGGCTTTAACTTATGAAAACGGCCGGTTTGTTACCGGCGCCACACGCGGCGACGGGGTGCGCGGGGAAAATATCACGCAGAACCTGCGCACCGTCCGCAGCATACCGCTTTCCGTCCCCAAAGATGCCCCGCCCCGCTTCGAGGTGCGGGGGGAAGTCTACCTGCCCAAGACAGGGTTCCGCAAACTGAACGAGGAGCGCGCCGCGGAAGGGCTGCCCCTTTTCGCCAATCCCCGCAACGCCGCCGCCGGTTCCGTGCGGCAGCTCGACCCGCGCATTACCGCCAAACGCCCGCTGGATATCTTTATTTACCAGATGGGCTGGCCGCGGATTAAAAATACCCACTGGGAAACCATGAATCAATTGCAGGCATGGGGCTTTAAGATTAATCCTAAAAGGAAACGCTGCGCCACTATTGAAGAGGTCATGGCCTATTTCCGCGCCTGGGAAAAAGGGCGGGAAAACCTGCCATATGAAGCCGATGGCGTAGTCATTAAAATCAATAATCTGGATTTACAGACGGAACTTGGCGATGTAGGCCGGGAACCGCGCTGGGCCATCGCGTATAAACCTCCTGCCGCCCAAGCCAGGACTAAACTCCTCGATATCGGCATCAACGTGGGGCGTACCGGCACGCTTAATCCTTATGCCATATTAGAGCCGGTGGCGGTGGGCGGGGTCACGATTAAACAGGCTTCTCTGCATAATGAAGACGATATCCGCCGCAAGGATATCCGTATCGGGGATACCGTGATTATCCAGCGCGCCGGGGAGGTTATCCCGGAGGTGGTGGGGCCAACGCCGGAAAGTCTCAAGCACCCTGACCGCAGCGATAGGTTCGACCTGCTGAAGAAAATCTACAATAAAGAAAAAGCCCGTCCGGCCTGCCCCCGCTGCGGCGGTGAGGTCTACCGCCCGGAGGGCGAGGTCATGTACTATTGTTCCAATGCCGCCTGCCCGGCCCAGGCGGAGCGCATCATCGAACATTTTGCCTCCAAAGGCGCGATGGATATCGAGGGGATGGGCGAGAAAAAATCCCAAACCTTTAACCAGGCGGGATTGATAAAAAACATCGCGGATATTTATGCGCTTAAAGACAAAAAAGAAGAACTCCTCCAGCTTGAAAAAATGGGCGAAAAGAGCGTCCTGAACCTGCTGAACGCCATCGAGCAAAGCAAAGACCGCCCGCTGTCCAGGCTGATCTTTGCGCTGGGTATCCGGCACGTGGGTGAGGAAATGGCGCAAACGCTAGCCGCTAAGTTCCGCAGTATGGACGCGCTGGCCGCCGCCACGCGCGAGGAACTGATGTCCGTCAGCGCCATCGGACCCAAAATCGCGGATAGCCTTACCGCCTTCTTCCGGGAGGAGCATAACCGGGAAATTCTCCAAAGATTAAAAGACGCCGGGGTAAAAATGGAGGAGGCCGCCGCCGTTAAGCAGGACCTTCCCTTATCCGGCCAGGAATTCGTCGTCACCGGCAGGCTGGAAGCCTTTTCCCGCCAGCAGGCGGAGGCTAAAATCCAGGAACTGGGCGGCACGGCTAAAGACAACGTCACCCGCAAAACCAGCTATGTCGTGGCGGGCGCCGACCCCGGTTCCAAGCTGGCGCGCGCGCAGGCGCTGGGCATTCAAATCCTCAACGAAAAAGAATTTGTAGAGCTATTGAAAAAGGAAAAACCATGAAACTAATCGTCGGGCTGGGCAACCCCGGATTTCTTTATGCCCGTCATCGCCATAACATCGGGTTCATGTGCGTCAGCCAGCTGGCCAAACAGCAGCGCATAAACTTCGATAGAAAGCAGGGGGCCGCCCGCACCGGCCTCGGCAATATCGCCGGCTATAAGGTCGTCCTCGCCCGTCCCCAGACCTACATGAACGCCAGCGGGGAGTCCGTCAGCGCCCTGATGAAAAAACTTAACGTTAATCCGGAAGACCTCATCGTGATTCATGACGACCTTGATTTGCCGGTGGGTAAAATCCGGCTGCGCCTGGGCGGGGGTTCCGGCGGCCATAAGGGCATCGATTCCATTATTTCACGCATCGGCACGCGGGAATTTCACCGCGTCCGGGTCGGCATCGGGCGGCCGGATACTGATTCTGCTGCCGCTAAAGAAGAGGCGGTTATTTCCTACGTGCTAAGCGATTTCACTTCCGAAGAAAGAAAAATCATGGATGAGGCCATCCCGCAGGCCTGCGAGGCTATCGTTTTCCTTCTCGCCGAGGGCATTACCGCCGCCATGAACAAGTATAATTAAACCGGCCCTCCCTTTTTTGCCCCAAAGCAAACCCGATGTTATAATGAAAACGTCAAGTAAAAAGGCGTTTTTGCAGATGGAAAACAGCTTTATTTTTATCGGGGTTATCGGGGGTAACGATGTCTCTCCGCAAACAGCCGCGCTGGCGGAAGCGGTGGGGCGGGAAATCGCCCGCCGGCAAGCTGTGCTGGTCTGCGGCGGCATGGGCGGCGTGATGGAAGCCGCCTGCAAGGGCGCCGTGAACGAGGGTGGGTTGACTATCGGCATCCTGCCGGGCAACGGCCGTAACGAGGCTAATGCCTATGTCAAGATTCCCATCATTACGGGAGTCGGCTACGCGCGGAACGTGGCGGTGGTCAGGTCGTCGCAGGCCATTATCGCTATCGATGGCGCTTATGGCACGCTGACGGAAATCGGTTACGCCTTGCAGAGCGGCATCCCCGTCATCGGACTGAAAACATGGTCGCTCGCCATTGACGGCAAAACAGATAACAATATTATCCCCGCGGCTAACCCGAAGGACGCTGTAGACAAAGCCCTGGATTTGATAAACGCCCGGTAGTACGAGTTTACGGAGAGAGAAATGCCCAAGATTGAGAACGTAAAAGCCAGAGAAATTTTAGACTCGCGGGGGAACCCCACGCTGGAAGTAGCAGTAAGGCTGGCGGACGGCGCTACCGGCATGGCCGCCGTGCCTTCCGGCGCCAGCACCGGACAGCATGAGGCGCTGGAGCTCCGCGATGGCGATAAGTCCCGCTACGGGGGCAAGGGCGTCCTCAAAGCGGTGGCTAACGTCAATGATATTATCGCCAAAGCCATCACCGGCCTGCCCGCTGACGGCCAGCAGTCGCTCGACCACGCTTTAATCGAGCTGGACGGCACGCCGGATAAATCCAAGCTCGGCGCCAACGCCATGCTGGGCGCGTCCTTAGCCGTGGCCCACGCCGCCGCCGCTTCCCGGCAAACGCCTTTATACCGCTACCTGGGCGGCAGCGCCTGCACCCTGCCCGTCCCGATGATGAATATCCTTAACGGCGGCAAGCATGCCGAAAATTCCACCGATTTACAGGAGTTCATGGTCATGCCCGCCGGGGCAAAGAGTTTTAGCGAAGCCTTGCGGATGGGAACGGAAATCTATCACGCCCTGAAAAAGGTCCTCAAGGATAAAAAAATGAATACCAACGTCGGGGACGAGGGCGGCTTTGCCCCCTCCCTCCCCTCGAACAAAGACGCGGTGGAAGCCATCCTAGATGCCATCGGCACCGCCGGATACAAAGCCGGTAAGGACTGCTTCATCGCTTTAGACCCGGCTTCCAGCGAGCTGTACGAAAACGGCAAATACGTCCTCGCCCGGGAAGGCCGGACGCTGACTTCCGCCGAGATGGTTGATTTTTATGTCAAATGGGTCAGCGATTACCCTATCATCAGCATCGAAGACGGCATGGCCGAGGATGACTGGGAAGGCTGGCAGCTTTTGACGAAGAAGCTGGGCAATAAAGTCCAGCTCGTCGGCGATGACCTGTACGTGACCAATGTCAGCCGCCTGGCCAAAGGCATCAGCCTGAAAGCCTCCAATTCAATCTTGATAAAACTCAACCAGATTGGTACACTTACGGAAACGATTGATGCCATCAAGAAAGCGCAGCAGGCCGGCTGGACGGCGGTAGTCAGCCACCGCTCCGGAGAAACGGAAGACACCACCATCGCCGACCTTTGTGTGGGGCTTAAGACCGGCCAGATCAAGACCGGCGCGCCCTGCCGCTCCGAGCGCACCGCCAAGTACAACCGCCTCCTCCGCATCGAGGAAGACCTTAAAGATAAAGCCGAATACGCCGGCATGAAAGCGTTTAGTAATTTGAAACTATACTAAACTAACCCGACTCTGCAAGAAACTTGAAAAATAAAATATAATAAAGCAAAGTAAAGAAAAGAGCAGTAATGATTGAAGTTTTTCCCGGTATCCGCTGGTTGAGATTGCCCATCTCGATGGAGAATTCCAGCCTCGACTATATTAATATCTACCTCATCGAGGATAAAAAGGGATTCCTCATGGTGGACTCCGGCTGGAATACGGACGAAGCGTTTTCCACGCTGCATAACCGGTTAATCAAAAGCGGCCACGATTTCCAGAGCATCAAGCAGATTGTCATTACCCACGTCCATCCGGACCATTACGGCATGGCCGGGCGCATCAAGCAGCTTTCCGGCGCCACCATCGCCATGCACCACCTGGAAAAAGATTTCATCGAGCCGCGTTACGTTCAAATGGAGCAGCTTCTCCACCAGACCGACCGCATGCTGGTGACTAACGGCGTGCCGGAAGATGAAATCGCCAACTTAAGAGACGCCAGCCTGGACATCGTGAATTATATCGTCCCTGCCCAGCCGGACAGGGTCCTGCATAACGGCGATGTCATTACCGCCGGCATCTTTAAATTCCGCGTTATCTGGACGCCGGGGCATTCTTCCGGGCATATCTGCCTCTACGAGCCGGAGAAAAAAGTCCTGCTTTCCGGCGACCATATTCTGCCTAAAATCACGCCCAACGTCAGCGTCAACCCGCAGTCGATAGAAAATCCCCTCGGCCGGTATATACAGTCGCTCGAGGAGATAAAGAAGCTGGACATCGAGCTTACCCTGCCCGGCCATGACCAGCCGTTTAACCATCTGAACCTGCGCATCAACGCCATAACCCACCATCATCATTTGAGGAACCTGGAGATACTGGAGACCATTGCGCTGACGTCCAAAACGGCTTACGCCATCGCTAAAGAGATAACCTGGGGCGCCAACGGCGGCAAATGGGAAAGTCTGCCGCCGTTCCACAAACGAATGGCCGTCTTCGAGACGCTGGCGCACCTGGAAATGATGGCGGCGGACAGCCGCGTGGACATAATGCCGAAGAAAGGCATCGTTCACTACCGGCAGAAATGATATAATTAACCCGCATGAAAACCATCGGTATCACCACCACCGTCCCCGTGGAAGTCCTCCTGGCCGCCGGCTACCGTCCGGTGGATTTGAATAACATCCTCGTCAGCGCGCCGGACCCTACCCGCTATATCACCATCGCGGAGCGGGCGGGCTTTCCCCTCAACTGCTGCGCCTGGATAAAAGGGCTTTACGGCATCTGTATCGACCATCAATTTAAAGATGTCCTTTGCGTCACCAGCGGTGATTGCTCCAATACCGTCATGCTCATGGAGACCCTCAAGCTCAAGGGTATCAACGCCATGCCCTTTGCCTACCCCGATAAACCGGATACCCAACAGATGAAATCCGCGCTGGAAAAGCTGGCGGCGGCCCTGGGCACCAATCTTGCAGCCGCGGGAAAATACCAAAAAGAGCTAAACCCCGCCCGCGACCTCGCGCTTCAGCTGGACGAGCTAACCTGGAAGGACAATAAAGCCAGCGGCTGGGAGAACCATTTATGGCTGGTTTCCGCCTCTGATTTTAACGGAGACTATAAGCAATACGGGGAAGACTTACGGAAATTAATCGATTCATGCATTACACGCCCGCCCTACCCCGCCGGAGAGACCCGGCTGGCCTACATCGGGGTGCCATCCGTTTATGCCAAAGAGTTTTACCAATATGTAGAAAAGCACGGCGCCCGCGTGGTCTTTAACGAGGTGCAGCGCCAGTTTGCCATGCCGGAGCCGGGGAAATCTTTAGCCGAACAGTATTCAAACTATACCTATCCCTATTCGATACAGGAACGGCTCCAGGACATCAAAACCGAACTCAAGAAACGGCGCATCGATGGCGTGGTGCATTACGTGCAGGCGTTCTGCCACCGCGGCATCGGGGATATCGTTTTCCGTAACGCCATCGGCCTGCCGGTGCTGACGCTGGAAGGCAACGCCGATTTTTACCTTAGCGGGCATGTCAAAACCCGCATCGAGGCTTTTCTGGACATGATACAAAGAAGGAAGCAAAACGTTATAAAAAATCAATAAAATAGTACCACTGTGCCTTTTCACCATAACCCAAAATGGCTAAAATAGAGATATACTGATTAAGGGAGGCTTCTTTGAAAACCAAAATAGGTATCAACGGATTTGGGCGTATCGGGAGATTAACGCTAAGGGCAATCCTGCAGCGCCACCGGAATGAAATTGAGGTAATGGCGGTCAACGACCTTGCGGATACCAGGACCAACGCTCACCTGTTCAAGTGGGACAGCGTCTACGGCTGTTACCCCGGTGAAGTCTCCGGGAAAGATAATACTATCGTCATCGACGGCAAAGAAATACACGTTTTCTCGGAACGCGACCCCGGCGCAATCAAGTGGCAAGATTACGGCGTCGATATCGTCATCGAGTCCACCGGCCTTTTCACCGATGCTACCAAAGCCGTCGCCCACACCAAAGGCGGCGCCAAAAAGGTCATTATCTCCGCGCCCGCCAAGAACGAAGACGCCACGATTGTCCTGGGCGTAAATGAGAAGGACTACAACCCCCAAAAACATACGGTTATCTCCAACGCTTCCTGCACCACCAACGGCATCGCCCCGGCGGTCAAGGTGCTGCATGAGAATTTCGGCGTCAGCAAGGGGCTGATGACCACCATCCACTCCTACACCAACGACCAGGTAGTGCTGGATACTTTCCACAAAGACATCCGGCGGGCGCGCGCCGCCGCGTTGAACATGGTACCCACCACCACCGGCGCGGCCAAAGCCGTGACCCAGGTTATTCCTTCCCTGAAGGGCAAAATACACGGCCTGGCTTTCCGCGTGCCCACGCCCACCGTCTCCGTCATTGATTTTGTCTGCAATACGGAGAAAGATGTTACCGCGGAGCAGGTCAACGAGGCATTTAAAGCCGCCGCCGCCGGCCCGCTCAAGGGCATCCTGGAATACTGCAGCCTGGAACTGGTGAGCATGGACTTCAAAGGCAACGCCCACAGCTCCATTATCGATGGCCCCGGCACGATGGTCATCGGCGGGAACATGGTAAAGATATTAGCCTGGTACGATAACGAGTGGGGCTACAGCTGCCGCTTGGGCGACCTGGTGGTTTATATCGCCGGCAAGGGGCTGTAAAACGTATCGCCCCCGGATAGCTTCACCGTACCGGTTTAATAGTACTTATTTCTATTTTTACGTAAGTACTCATTGACATTCTATCTCAAATACTCGTAAAATGAGTCAACATTTCCTATAGAAGGGGAATTATGAAACTAGTCGTTGTTGGCTTCGGGCAGTGTGGCGGCAGAATTGCCGATGAGTTTGCCCGTTTAAATAAGCGGGCGCGCGGCCTGCGCAATCTGGATATCATTACCGGCGCGTTCGCCGTCAATACCGATGTCGCCGATATGAGCGGCCTCATCACCATCAAACCGGACTTTGACCACCGCATCCTCATCGGGAACAAAAAAACGCAGGGCCACGGCGTGGGGAAAATCAACGAACTCGGCGCGGAAATCGCCCGCGAAGACGCGGATAAAGTTATTTCCACCATCAGGAACACGGAGCATTTCCAGGACACGGACGCTTTCCTGCTGTGCGCCAGCGCCGGCGGCGGCACCGGCTCCGGGGCTATCTCCGTCATGACCCAGCAGCTAAAAGAACACTACGTGGATAAACCCGTTTATAACCTTATCGTCCTGCCGTTCGACCATGAAGTGCAGACGGAAGACCGCACGGTCTATAATGTGGCCACCTGCCTCAAGTCCAGCTACCTGGTGGCGGATGCCATCTTCCTGGTAGATAACCAGCGGTACGTGATGAAAAACGCCTCGATGACGCATAACCTGACGAAAATCAATGAAACCATCGTCCAGCCGTTTTTCAATCTACTGTGCGCCGGGGAGGAGAAAAAATCGCACCGCATCGGCGCTAAACTGCTCGATGCCGGTGATATTATCCAGACGCTGGTCGGCTGGACGACCCTCGGCTACGGGCAGGCGCAAACTTCTTTCTTCAAGAGCATGCTCAACGGCAACCGTGATTTCCGGCATAAAGCCCGGGAAACCCAGAAAGGCACCCAGGCTCTTGATGAAGCTATCAGCGGACTGTCTATCAGGTGCAATCCGCAGGATTCCAAGCGGGCTCTCTATCTTATATCCGCCCCCTCCCGGGAGATCAATGTAGACCTGATTAAAGAACTCGGCACCTACATTAAAAACGTAGCGCCGGAGGCTGTCATCAGAAGCGGTGATTATCCCATGGAAAAAGGTTCCCTGGATGTCACTGTAATCTTCTCGGAAATGAGCGATATAGAAAAAGTCCGCAGCTACTTCACCAAGACCCTCAATCTCATCGCTGACCTGAAGAAACGCCAGGAAGGTATCATAGACACACAGCGAGGGATTGATATCTCAATAAAGGATATTCCCTCGCTGCTGTAATTACTTTATTCAATTAATGCCGGGTTTCCGGTTGCCCAAAAACCTGCATTCTCGAATGCCTATAGTCTTTCAGCCGGTATGAACCAGTATTTTCTTGTATCATACCGGCCGTTAAATACTTTGTCCGGTTTGATTCTTATCTGGCTATCTTGGAGTATATCTGCCAGGCCTGTTCGATAGTCTCATCACGGACCTGCCAGGCTTTCTCGATATTAGCATCGCGGTTGCTGGCGGCTTCGCTAATAGTAGCTTCACAGGCACTGCTGGCTGACTGCGCAGCGCTGGCATAAGCCTCTTCGGCGGCCTGGATGGCTTCCTCGCGAGCCTTGGCGGCGGCGCTGATAGCGCCATCGCGGTCTTTCAGAGCTTTCGATACAGTAGATTCATAGGCCCGGTAAGCCTGGTCCTGGGCACGCTTATAGGCTTTGGCTACCTGCATCTCATTCTCATGGTACGCTTTAGCCACCTGGCGTTCAGCATCCATGTAAGCCGCATAAGCCCGTTCGGCCTGGGACATTACCTCGTCAAGAGGATTCCCGGAGACGTCCGCTGCCGGGGTTTCTTCTATTTCTGAAGGAATTTCATTTTCTTCAACTGTTTGCGGGGTTTTCTTTTTCTGGGTAGGCACCAGGCACCTCCTAATAAATTTTGTAAATTATTTAAAAATATCAACCTGCAGTTTTAATACATGATTGCTTTATACACTATTTGTCTGAAGTATATTGCGCACTATATAAAAAGTCAAGCTGATTTCACTCTGCAAACCCTTACTTTGGTACTTTTTTACATTATTTACATTTCTTGCATTACTTACGGGCAGGACAGCGCGCAATATTACAGTTTAATCTCCTCCTTCTTCAGTATCGTCACCCTTATCTGGCTCTTCCGCAATCTTAAAATTCTTCCTGGCTTCATACATCTTGGAAAGTGATTCCAGGCGTTGCTGCATCTTGTTTTTTGATTCTTTAGATAATCCCGGCGGCGGTTCCGCCGCCGCTTCTTTTGAAGCTTCGGCTGGTTCGCTGCCGGATTCTTTTTTAGAATCTTTAGCCAAGCCTTTCTGCGGCTCTTTTTGAGGCCTCGGCTCTGCCTTTTCCGCTTTTTCCGCCTTTTTAGGCGCTTCCGGCATTTTCTTGGCCGGCTCCACGGCAGGTTTCTGGGCTTCCGCAATCTCATCAACAGCCGGTTTTTCCGCAGGCGCTCCCATTTCCGGCGCAACCCGGGGCATGAACGATTTATTGACTATGTCATGGTATGACTTCAATGATGCGTCAGCGTTATCTCTGGCCACCTGACCGGTTGCCTCCGCCTTGGTTATGGCATTTTGGAACGCGGAAATAGAGAGCCCGGCCGCCTCTCTCGCTACCCTGGCTGAAGCTTCGGTAGCTTCTTTAATGGCCCTTACCGTTCTCTCCGCTGACTCCCTGGCAGCTTTAACCAGGGCATCGGTTGCTTCCCTGGCTTTTTGTACGGCGGCATCCGCTGTCTTCTGCGTCTCCCTGCTTATCTCCTCCGCCCGGGCTATAGCCGCCTGGATTTCCTTGTCTGATTCTTCAGATATTTCTTTGACCGTCTGGATAGTTTTTTCTATGGCTTCATTTACCGCCTTAATGGATTCCTCCGCCGTTTCTTTGGCAGCTTGATTCATCTCACCAGCCATAGCGATAGCCTTTTCAGATTCAGCCTTGGAAGCCTCTATCGTTTCCTGGACTACCCTGACCGATTCTTCCGCATACGCCTTATAGGAATTGACGATATTATTGAAATCGCCGATAGTTTCCCGGAATTCTCCCGCCACGGCCTCCGCCTTGCTCGCTGCTTCCTGGCTGATTGCTTCCACTTTGGCGATAGCTTCCTTTGACTGGTTGACGGAATTCTCCGACGCTTCGATTGCAGTCTTGATTGCCGCTTCGGCAGATTCTTTAGCCTCTGCCAGCGTTTCCTGGATAGTTTGTTCCGATTCTTTTGCCGCCGCCTCCGCGTCTTTACTTATCTGTTCGGCTTTGGTAACCGCTTCATGGAATCTGCTGGCATACTCCGCCGCCGTACTTTTAGCTTCCTGACTGATGGCTTCAGCGCGGGCGATAGCTTCCTTTGATGCGGTTACGGAAGATTGGGCAGATTCCTGGGCTGTCTTTATGGCGGCATCCGTCGCCTGGCGGACCTCTAAAGCTATGGCTTCCGCCCGCTGTAATGCTTCCTGGGATTCTTTTTGCGCCGTCTCCATAGCCTGCGCCGATTCCTTGCTGATGGCGTCTACCCGGCTTAATATTTCCGCGGAAGATTTCTGGGCTGTTTCAGCCACTTCTCTGGCCACTTTACTGATTGTTTCCGCCCGTCCGGATGACTCCTCGACAGTCCGGGCGGCAATTTCAGCCACTTCTCTGGTTGATTTACTAACCTTTTCCGCGCGTAACGCCGTATCTCTGGCGATTTTGTTCGTTGTTTCCGCCGCGTCTTTAGCTTCCTTAGCCATCTTTTCCGCGCGGGTGGTGGCGTCTCTGGCGGCTTTAATCGATTCGTCCGCCGCGTCTTTGGCGGTCTTTACCGATGTTTCCGCCAGACTAAGTGCCGATTGGGCTATCTCTTTCGCGGAATCGGCCGCTTTCTTGGCTTCGCGGCTCATGTTATCGATGCGGCTCAAGCCTTCCTGCGACATCATTAATGCCGATTCAGCGGCGCTCATCGCTTCCTGGCTCGTTTTTTCCGCACGGGCGATAGCTTCCTGGAAAGCTTTTTCCATGGCGGATGCGGTATCTTTTGGTCGCCTGGCGGATTCCTCCGCCATCGCTACCGCTTCTTTAGCCGCTTTAATCGTGGCTTCCGCAGATTCCTGGGTTTCTTTAATTATTTTTTCAGCCTGTCTTACCGTTTCTTCCGCGGTTTTGGCCGCCAGTTCGGCGGCTTCTTTGGCTTCTTTACCTATCTGCTCTGCCCGCCGGGCAGCATCTATCGCCGTCTTGGTAGACTTGCCGGCGGCTTCTCTGGCGGCGCGGCTGGCCGCTTCCGCCCTGGCAACAACTTTTTCGAAGTCTAGGATATTACCTTCGACTTCTTCTCTTAATTCAGGAGACATTAAATCACCTTACTAAAACCTGATTGGCTGGTTATCAGCATAGACTATTATAGTCTCCACCCGCCAGTTTTTCAATAAAAGCAAGTATTTATCACATGCCATATATACTAAACCCATCCCGGCATATGGCGCCTGCGTTCTATACTATAGAGAAGCATGAAATCATCTTATTACGCACTTTTTACGGCGTTTAGTAATAGCCATTTTACATATTCGACCAGTACAAAAATATAGGTTTTTGTTTTCAAAAACAATTGACTTTCTTATGCTGTTGTGCTAAAAATTACTCAATACCAACTATAAAGTCGAGGTGAAAGATGAAATTAGTAGTTGTTGGCCTGGGACAGTGCGGCGGCAGAATTGCTGACGAATTCGCCCAGCTTAATGGTAGAGCCAAGGCCCGGCGCGGCATGAATATTATCACCGGGTGTTTCGCCGTCAATACGGATGCGGCGGATTTAAGCGGTCTGCAGAACATCGGCAACGATCACCGCCACCGCATTCTCATCGGCGGGCGCAAGACCGGCGGCCACGGCGTGGGCAAAATCAATGAACTCGGCGCGGAAATCGCCAAAGAAGACGCTGATAAAATCGTCGACGCCATCAGGACGGCTAAAAAATTCTTCGAGACCGATGCCTTCCTCCTCATCGCCGGCACGGCGGGCGGCACCGGTTCCGGCGCCATTTCCGTCGTCACCCAGCACCTGAAAGAACGCTATATCGATAAACCGATATGGAACCTGCTGGTGCTGCCCTTCGAACATGAAGAGACTACCGAGGAGCGGACAGTCTTCAACGTAGCCACCTGCCTCAAATCCTGCTACTCGGTCGCCGATGCCGTATTCCTGGTAGACAACCAGCGCTACGTCCGCAAAGATTCCTCCATCCAGAATAACATTACCAAGATAAACTCCATGATTGCCGAGCCTTTCTATAACCTGCTCTGCGCCGGTGAAGAAAAGAAGTCCAAGTATATCGGCGCCAAACTGCTGGATGCCGGCGATATCATCCAGACCGTCGTCGGCTGGACGGTTATCGGCTACGGCAAGACCACCGCGCCGCTCTTCAAAATGCCCTCTTTAAGCAGCGATTTCCGCAAAAAGGGCAATGAAATCCAGAAAGGCATCCAGGCGATGGACGAGGCCATCAGCGAGCTTTCGCTCAAGTGCAACCCCGCCGATTCCCGCCGCGCTTTGTACCTGGTTTCCGGCCCGGCTAAAGAAATGAACATGGACATGGTCAAGGAAATCGGCGATTACATGAGAGACATCGCGCCGGAAGCTATCATCCGCAACGGCGATTACCCCAGGGAAAGGGGCGTCGTGGATGTAACCGTGCTCCTCTCCGAGCTTTCCGATGTCGATAAAGTGAGAGATTACTACCTCCGCTCCACCGACCTTATCCCCGAGTTCAAGAAGCGCCAGGAAGAGACGGAAGACAAGCTCAAGGCGCTGGATGATGTCTCCAAGGACATCCCTTCCCTGCTTTAGTTAATAAATTATTGTTAGTAAAAAGAGCCTCGAAAAATCGGGGCTCTTTTATTTTAGGTGACTTATCGACTCTTTTCTCCCTCTCCTCGCCGGAGCCTTGTATCAAAAGTCATTCAGAGGAGTGAAACGGCGAAGAATCCGTGCCCGGCAAAGTGGATGCGGATTCTTCCCCCGATTTGCATCGGGGTCAGCATGACATTGCTATAGCCACTTTTGATACAAAGCCCCTCGCCGGCAAGACGAGGGACGATTGTTTTGGCAAGATGGGTTGCCTCATCTTTGCCAACGAAGAGGAGGTCAGGAGAGAAAGTCGGGGTGGGGATTTATTGTTATATCTATCCGTATAACCTGGCCGGTCGTTACTTACTCCTTCACATTATTCCGGGTTCAATCCCTGCGGCGCCCCTGTCTGGGTATACCCCTTGGTCGTTGATACCTCCAGGAAAACAAAAGGCCTGGTGATTTTCTTGACCACCAGCGGACAATGCTTCATATTCGGCGGGATAGTTACGATAGTGGCGCTGGTAATAATATGTTCCTCCAGTTCTTCACCCAGGCAAATACTGATTTCCGCCCCCAGGTCATTAATATCTTCCGGGTTCCCCCCGATAAAGCAAAGCACTTCATGAAAATTATGTGAATGAGTGAACGGCACTTCATAATTGGTATTAATGCAGTGATAGCCCAAAGTAGTGCCGGACCCGTACTCGTCATGATGGGCAAATATCGATGTCCCGGTCATTCCCGGTTCGGTTTCTTTATAAAAAGGCCCGCGGATAACATTTCTCCAGTATTTTTTCTTTTCCATTTACAATATCCTCCATAAAACATTAAAAAGAACAGCGTTTTGTATTTGTATACTCCCGTTAACGTTCCTGTCAAATAAGTTCACACTAATACCGCAATGAGGCTTTAGCAAACATTTCCGTTAAAATCGGGCGAAGGCTATTTAAAAAGCCGTTCCGCGTTTTTATACGCGATCATTTCGGCGGCACCGGCATCGAGCGAGCCCAGGATTTTCCTTATCTGGCTGATCTCCATGCCGTAGACCGTAATATCGTTACCCCCGCAAAGGCCGAATTTCATATCCGAACCCACCATAAATCTTTCCGGCATTTCCTCAAAAAGTTCCGCCCAGTCTTCATAAATGCGGCCGAGGCTGTCGGTAATCGGCTCCAGGTTTTTCCAGTCATCGTGATTGGTTACGGGTTTGAAATTCATCATGACATTCGGATAGGTGTTTAATATCCTCCGTACATTGGTGGGGTTGGTCATGGCGGTGTGTGATAGTATCAATTTCAGGTCGGGGAATTGTTCATACAACAATTCCAGGCCGCCGAAAACCTGGTCTTCGTATGATATTCCGTCCGGGTCGACGGGTTCCGCATGAAGGTCGAGCCACATTCCCGCATCGGCTATCCGGCTGACGACATCAAGAAATGGCGCAAACGTGGGAGGATAGTCGATAATCGGCTGGCTGCCGGTCTTGTTAAAATGATACAGCCCTATTTCTCCGATGCCGGAACAATCGGGATCACTAATATCATTATCCAGGCCTTTGAGGATATCGTTTAGCTTTTTTTGATCGTAGCTATTGTTTTCATAGGAGACATTGAGCCAACTTGATATGAAACCGCTTTCCAGGAACAGCTTGACCTTGTCTCCGCCTGACTCCAGGAGTTTTTGATATTGTTCGGCGATGAGCGTGCGGTTTTTTAACATCTGCTGATTCGGGACAGGCATTACGATGATAAAGCCGATGTTATATTTATTGGTTGAAGTAATCACATTAGAGAGAAGTACCATATCGAGACTCCCGCTGCTTACGGCATCGAGATGGGTGTGAGTATCTATTATTTGTCCGCTGTATTCATCATCATACGGTCTCACGGTACGGTTCAGGTCCGTCCTGGTATAATCGATGGTAAAGCCGGGCGCCGGCAACAAAAGGTCCGTTGTGTAAATTTTGGGGGTTATGGATGTATCCGCCGGGGCCGGGGTCTGCGTGTCCGTTGCAGCAGGCGGCGGGGCGGCGGTTGCCTCCGTCGTTGATGAAAACGGTAAAGTAGTAGCGGCCGGTGACGCTGACGGATTCACTTCTTCTGCTGGAGAGGTAACGGGGTTTACCGTGGCCGATGGAGAGATGGAGGATGAATTTGTCCCGCAGCCGGACAGCAGCATGATAATAATAACCAGGAACAGCGGCAAATAACGGCCTTTTTGTTTGATACTCATATTTTTTTCTTCTGGTTTTTTACACCGGTATGCCGCCGGGAGGTTATTAGGATAATTAGTAAATAGAATACCTTTAAAGCCGGGAGCTGTCAACATTGTATGTAAAAATTCCTTCTTGGTTAACCCTCCTTTTTAAGGTATAATAAGGTCGTAATGGCATCTCAAGTATTTTATCGCAAGTGGCGGCCCCAATCGCTCGCTGATATTGCCGGACAGGAGCACGTGACCAGGACACTGCTCAACGCCCTGGCCAACGAGCGGGTCTCCCACGCCTATCTTTTTTGCGGTCCGCGCGGCACCGGCAAGACCACTACCGCCCGCGCCCTGGCCAAAGCCGTCAACTGCCTCACCAACGGCAAAGGGGAATCTTGCAACAAATGCGAGATGTGCCTGGCCATCGCCGAAGGCCGGGCTTTAGACGTCATTGAAGTAGACGCCGCCAGCAACCGCGGCATCGATGAAATCAGGAACATGCGGGAAAAGGTCAACTACGCTCCCAACCAGGCGCGCCGCAAGGTTTACATCATCGATGAAGTCCACATGCTGACTAAGGAAGCCTCCAACGCTTTATTGAAAACGCTGGAGGAGCCGCCGCCCCACGTTATCTTCATCCTCGCCACCACCGAGGCGCATAAACTGCTGCCCACCATTCTGTCCCGCTGCCAGCGGTTTGATTTCCACCGCTACACCCTATCCGATGTCGTTAACCTGCTTGAACGCGTGTGCCGGGGTGAAAACATCAAAGCGGAGGCGGAAGCCTTAAAGCTGGTGGCCCGGGCCGGCACCGGCAGCATGCGCGATTCGCTGAACCTTTTGCAGCAGCTCAACACTTTCTACGGCGATAATATCACCCTCCAGCAGGCGCAGTCGCTCCTCGGTATTTCCGGCGATAGGCGTTCCCGGGAACTGGTCGGCCACATCGTCAATAAAGACATCACCGCCGGCATCGGCACGATTAATAACGTCAACAATGACGGCCTCGACCTGCGCCAGTTCCACCGCGAGCTGATGGAATACCTGCGGGTCTTGCTCCTCGTCAAGACAGGCTCCTCGGACTCCATTGAGCTTACCGCGGAAGACATCAAAGAGCTTAAGGAGATGGCGGAAAAGACCTCGCTTAACCAGATATTAAAGACCATCAAACGCTTCGGGCAGCTTGAATTGAGCCTGGATAATTATTCCACCTTACCTCTTGAGTTAGCCTTGGTGGATTCTACCTTGCAGGATACAGAAACTAAGGCGGAAACGGCACGCCATATTAATCCCGAACCGGTACGCCAGTCCACCCCTGAAGCCGCGCCCCGTAAGGTAAATCCGGTCGTTCCCCCGCCCCCCATCCCTAAATCAGACCCCGCGCCGGTAAAAGCAGCCACGGTCAAAGAGCCGCCTGTTTCCCAGAGTCCCGTCGTTCAAAAACCGGAAGCCAAAGAAAAAGCGCCTGCGCCTGCCGAATCTAATGCCAGCGCGCTCGGCAGTACCATCGAGCAGCTTCAGCTAAACTGGAACCAGATGATTAAGGAAGCGCGGGACGGCATGAGCAAAACGCCCGCCGCCGCTTTACTCCGCAGCGCCCGGCCGGTATCCATCCAGGGCGATGTTATTACGGTATCTTTTAAATTCGTTTATCATAAGGAAAAAATGGACTCGATAGAAAACCAGAAGACGGCGGATAAAATCGTCAGCGGTTTTCTGGGGCGGGCCTGTAAAGTAAAGTGCGTTTATGAACATGAAAATAACCATCTCGTCAAAGCCGCGCTCAATATGGGCGGACAGCAGATAGACTCGGAGGAAGCATGAACCAAAGATTTATGATGCAGCAGGCGCAAAAACTCCAGCAGCAGCTCCTTAAAGCGCAGGAGGAACTGACCGCTTTAACCGTGGAAGCCAGCTCCGGCGGCGGCGCGGTCACTGTCGTGATGAACGGGCAGCAGCAGATACAATCGGTAAAAATCTCCAAAGAGGTCGTCAATCCAGACGATGTGGAAATGCTGGAGGACATGGTACTGACCGCGGTGAAAGAAGCCGGCGTTAAAGCGCAGGAAGCCGCCGCCAAAAAGATGGGCGGGCTCACCGGCGGACTGAAAATACCGGGGCTAATGTGATATTAAAATGTCATCTTGAGCGAAGCGAAGAATCCGTTTCTCCTTCTCCCCGCCTTCATGGATTCCCGCTTCCGCGGGAATGACGGAACCTGACAAAGGAGAATTCGTGTCCAAACAGGAGCCAATTACCCCCGCCGCCGATGCCATTGGCCGGCTGGTTCAGGAGTTCAGCAAATTGCCGGGTATCGGGCCCAAGAGCGCCCAGCGCATTACCTTTTACCTCCTCCGCTCCCCGGAAGAAAAGGCCAGGTCTCTTGCCGAGGCATTGGTAACCCTTAAGCAGCGGGTCAACCTCTGCTCCACCTGCTTTAACGTCACGGAGTCTGACCCTTGCCCCATCTGCCGCAACCCCCAGCGCGATGTCTCCCAGGTCTGCATCGTCGAGCAGCCGCAAGATATCCTCGCTTTGGAGCACACCGCTGTTTATAAGGGGCTCTACCACGTCCTCCACGGCGCCATTTCTCCGTCGGAAGGCGTCGGCGCGGATAATATAAGGATTAATGAACTGCTCGCCCGGCTACAGAACGGCCTGGTCAAAGAAGTTATTTTAGCCACCAACACCAACACGGAAGGCGAGCAGACCGCCATGTACCTCTCCCGCGTTATCGCCCCCCTCGGCATCAAAGTCACCCGCCTGGCCCGCGGCCTGCCCTTCGGCACGGAATTGGAATATGCCGACGATGTTACGCTTACCCGCGCCTTGGAAGGCAGAGCCGAGTTCTAACCTTCCTGAAGCTATTTTAGGAGGTAAGTATCATGAGCCCAAAGCGTCCTTTTAAGTTCAAACTCTACCTGCGGGCCGTCACGGCCATATTATTACTCGTCACCTGGGGCCTGATAACATTATCCGGCATCCTAATTTACCTGGCGCCAACCGGACAGCGTTCCGGACAAGCCACCCTCTTTTTAGGGCTCTCTAAATCTACCTGGAACGATATTCATTTCTGGCTGGGCGTGGCCACCGTGGCGGTAACGGTCATCCACATCATTATCGATTGGAAAGCGCTGTTCGGCCTCATCAGATACCTGGTCAGTATGCATCGCGGCCCGCTGCCTACCGTAAAAAAATAGCGCGGTTTTAATTCCTGTGCAGTTTCCCTTTTGACTTACCCTTAATTATGCTAATATCAAGTTAACGGCAAAGTTTTCCACACATCAAAGAGGTAGCTATGACACATTTCAGGGGCGGTTTCCATTCATGGGACGACCCCGCCAGGAGAAAATGGCAGGACCCGGAGGCTATTCTTAATGGCATCGGACTGCAAGCAGGTATGACCTTCGCGGATATCGGGTGCGGCGGTGGTTTCTTCGCCATTCCGGCGGCCCGCCTGGTCGGGCCGGAGGGCAAAATCTACGGCGTGGATGCCAACCCGGCATCAACCGCCGCCATCGAGGAACAGGCGGCCAGAGAAGGGCTGAAAAACCTCTACCTGACCACCGGCACCGCCGAGAACACCATTTTATGTGAACACTGCGCCGATTTCGTTTTCTTCGGCATGTCGCTCCATGATTTTGCTGACCCGCCTCAAGCCCTGTCCAACGCCCGGCGCATGATTAAGCCCGGCGGCAAACTTATCGACCTCGATTGGAAGAAAGAGGGTATCCCTATCGGCCCGCCCGCGCACATCAAGTTCGATGAAGCTAAAGCTTCCCGATTGATTGAGGCGGCCGGCTTTAAGGTGGCAAGCGTCAAAGACAGCCCGCCCTATCATTACCTGATAACCGCCAAACCGATATGATATCGTCCCTTCCTCTTAACCTCCCCCTCGATGGGGGAGGAATGAAAAGGAGAGGGTGAAAACCACGGAGAGGGGGGACACAGGGGGAGAGGTTTAGTGGACGAAAAGATAAAACAGGAATTATATCAGAAAGCCCTGACAACCAAATCACTAAGACAAGAATTTGAAGGTTCTTTACCAATACGAGTAGAACGTTATTTGCAGGTTAAGCCACATGAAATAATTCCAAATGCACCTTTTGCTGCACCGTCGTCAGAATGTAGTTTGCTTTTTAGAGATGGCCATTTTTATGCGTGTATAGCACTCGTTCAAGCCGTAACAGAAGCTATAGTAAGGTATATTTGTGATATAGACTTCAACAAGCACAGCAAGGTCTTTGAAAAAAACGTTGAAAATCTTCATGCGAGGAAATTAATCGACGACGGATTGAAAGAATCTCTACTTAAAATTTGGGAGAGAAGGAATGATTTCCATCATCTGAATTCTAGTGTGCCATCTGAAAGGCAAACCTTAGAGAATCTGGCTAAAGAAAAAACCTGTCTTTTAGTTGAGATTGAAAGTCACATATTTGAATTCAATATTTCTAGTGGTAAAATAATTCCCAAGTATCCAAAATATTGGAATATTACTGACAATAAAATGGAAATATTCCTTCGCCTACAACCCTAAAAACTATTAAAGAAAGTATAATAGAGCCATGTCAGACCCGCGTGAGTACCAGACGGAAGCCGTCGTCATCCGCAAGACGAAGCTGGGGGAAGCAGACAGCATCCTCACCTTCTTTACCCCCCGCCTCGGCAAGATACAGGGCTTCGCCAAAAGCCTGCGCAAGCCCAAAAGCAAGATGGCCGGGCACCTGGAACTGCTCACCCACAGCACCGTCTCCTTCGTGCGCAGCCGCAACATCGATACCATCGTCGGCGCGCAGACCGTCAACGCTTTCCTGCCTTTAAAAAACGACCTCTGGCTGATGTCTTACGGACTGTACGTGGCCGAGCTTGTCAACCAGTTCACCGCCGAGCGCCAGGAACACGATGATATATTTCAATTAACGCTGGCAACGCTCGACCGTCTTGCTGCGGCGGAAAACAAAGAGCTTGTCCTGCGCTACTTCGAGCTGCACCTGCTGGAAAACGCCGGCTACCGCCCGCAGTTGCGGGAATGCCTGACCTGTCATCAGCCGCTGGAGCCGGTCACCAATTATTTCAGCTCTGCCGCCGGCGGTACGCTCTGCCCGGCGTGCGCCGCCAGCCGACCGCAGGCTTTGGCGCTTTCCGTTAACGTCCAGAAAGTCCTGCGCCTCCTCCAGGGGTACGACTATGCGCCCGTTAACCGACTCAAAATAGACGATGACTTTTCCCGGGAGATTGAATGCGTCATCAGCGGCTACCTCAAGCACCTGCTGGAAAAAGAGGTCAAGTCCGCCGCCTGGCTGGATACTTTAAGGGAACAGCGTCACCAGTTGAAACGTTAAAATATCGCCGCCCGCCGCGTTGTATTACCTTTAATAGCCCGTCCTTAACACCCCCTTCAGGGTATTTCGTCCCCCTTTTCTAAAGGGGGAGTGAGGAGGATTTTGTCACCCTGGACGCGGCGAAGGCTCCGCGCCCTTCCCCTTATCCCGTCAACCTTTTGCCGTTTCCGCCCCTCCCTCTCTGTGTACGGAGAGGGAGCCGGAGGGTGAGGTCGTAACGACAAAATCCCCTTCCCCTTCTCCCCTTATTCCTGTAAACTGTCAACTGTGTACTGTAGACTGTAAACTGTCAACTAGCTTACCATAAATCAAATAAAAACAAATCAGCTTCAACTCAAAGCTAAACGGTCAAGAAAAAATTTTAAAAAAAATCAAATAACAAATAAAAACCCTTCCTCTTTACCGTAACTCACGAATAACATATAATTAATTGGCGCTTCGCCGAAAAAATTTTAGCTTATGCAGGTAGAATAAAATGCCATCAGTATCGGATGAAATCAACGAACAACGCAAGCAAAAGGTCGCCGACCTCCGCGCCCGCGGCATCGACCCCTATCCCCACCGCTTTGCCCGCACCCACACCGCCAAAGAGGCTGTTGCGGCGCTGGAGGCGCGGGAAAAAGGCAGCCCGGATACCCAACCGGTGGCTATCGCCGGCCGGATTATGGCCATCCGCAAGATGGGCAAGGCATCCTTTATGGATATCCGTGACAGCTCCGGCAAAATGCAACTGATGTTCCAGACCGCCAGCTACAATGAAGAGACCGCGGAGCTTTTTAAAAACCTGGATATCGGGGATACGCTCGGCGTAGCAGGCTCTTTACTGCGCACCCGCACCGGCGAGCCTACCGTTTCCGTTGCCAAATTTACCCTGCTCTCCAAGTCGCTGCGGCCCCTGCCGGAAAAGTGGCACGGCCTGGCGGATACGGAAATACGCTACCGCCAGCGCTACCTCGACCTGATAGCTAATCCGGATGTAAAAAATGTCTTTCTCATGCGCAGCCGGATTATCTCCGCCGTGCGCAGCTTCCTCGACCGCCGTGGCTTTATCGAGGTGGAAACCCCCGTCCTCCAGGCGGCGGCCGGCGGCGCTTTGGCCACCCCCTTCATCACCCACCACAACGCGCTCGACCAGGATTTATTCCTGCGCATCGCCGTGGAGCTGCATCTCAAGCGGCTCATCGTCGGCGGGTTCGATAAGGTTTACGAAATCGGCCGTAACTTCCGCAACGAGGGCATCGATACCAATCACAACCCCGAGTTCACGCTGCTGGAAAGCTACGAGGCCTATGCGGATTACACGGACGTCATGGAAATGGTCGAACAGCTGGTGCCTAATGTCGCCCAAGCCGTCCTCGGCGCCGATGAAATAAAATACGGCGAAAATACCGTCAAGCTGGCCCCGCCCTGGAAACGTATTACCCTGCGGGACGCCATCAAGGAATACAGCGGCATCGATTTTGTGAAATATCCCACGGCTGACGGCCTCCGCGAAAGAATGCGCTCCGAGATGAAGGATGTCGACCCTAATAAGAACTGGGCCAAGCTGGTCGATGAGCTGCTGAAGACCTTCGTCCGTCCCAAGCTCGTCCAGCCAACCTTCCTCTACGATTACCCGGTATCCATGTCCCCGCTGGCCAAGAGCAAAGCCGGCGAGGCCAGGGTCACGGAACGCTTCCAGGGCTACGCCGGAGGGCTGGAAATCTGCAACGCCTATTCCGAGCTTAACGACCCCATGCTGCAGCGGGAGCGGTTCATCGAGCAGATGCAGGAGCGCCACGGCGCCGACGAAGAAAAGTGGACCATCGATGACGATTTTATTGCCGCGCTGGAATACGGCATGCCCCCTACCGGCGGCCTCGGCATCGGCATCGATAGGCTCGTGATGCTGCTCACCAACCAGGAATCCATCCGCGAGGTTATCCTCTTCCCGCAGTTAAGAGATAAGGAGTAAATGTTCCCTTTCCCCATCTCCCTCTCCCTTTGTGAGCTTTGTATCAAAAGTCATTCTGAGGAGTGAAACGACGAAGAATCCGTGCCCGGCAAAGTAGCTACGGATTCTTCCCCCGATTTGCATCGGGGTCAGAATGACTATAATATGAACACTTTTGATACAAGGCTCTCTTTACGCAAGAGGGACGGGTTAAGAATGATAATTAATAAAGAAAATGACATCTTCTCCCTTTCGTAAAGTCATAGACTCCGCATGAACGGAGTGAATCGGGGGGAGAGTGAGAAGGATTTAAAAACAGGTTTCATCTTCACCCAGTACTTTTTTACCGGGTGAGGGACTGTACTAAATGTGGTAGAATAAGCCTATGATAGACCTTAAGTTAATAAGAGAAAACCCGGACCTGGTAAGAAAAGCGATTGAAGACCGGCATGACAACACGCCTATTGATGAAATCCTGCGCCTGGATGCCGAGCGCCGCCAGAGCATCGTTAAGCTGGACACCCTGCGGCAGGAAAGAAAAGCTATCTCTAAAGAGCGGGAAAGGGCCCATGAAAGAGGCCGTGAACTCCGCGAGGCAATACAGCGTCTGGAAGAAGAAGCCAAGTGGCTGGATGAGCAGCTGCAGGAGCTGCTTTTACAGGTGCCTAACATCCCCCAGCTGGATGTCCCTTACGGGAAAGACGATTCTGAAAATGTGACCGTGCGCACCTGGGGCGAGCCGAAGCAGTTCGACTTTAAGGCGCTGCCGCACTGGACGCTGGGTGAAAACCTGAATATCATCGATTTCGAGCGTGGGGTAAAGCTGTCCGGCACCCGCTTTTACGTGCTCAAGGGGCTGGGCGCCCGCCTGCAAAGGTCGCTCATCACCTTCTTCCTGGACCTGCATATCGATAAACACGGCTATCAGGAAGCCTACCTGCCCTATATGGTCAAAAAAGAATGCGTGGAGGCTTCCGGCCAGCTGCCCAAGTTCGCGGAAAACATTTACCATGACGCCGAAGAAGATTACTGGTTCATCGGCACCGCAGAAATACCGCTGACCAACCTGCACCGCGATGAAATCCTGGCCAAAGAAGACCTGCCCAAATACTACTGCGCTTATACCGCCTGCTTCCGCCGGGAGAAAATGTCCGCCGGCAAAGACACCCGCGGCATCAAACGCGGCCACCAGTTCGATAAGGTGGAGATGTACAAGTTCGTCGAGCCGGAGACTTCCAACGATGAACTGGAAAAGCTCACCCACAATGCCGAGGATGTCTGTCAGCAGCTCGGTCTGGCCTACCGCATCCGCAAGCTCTGCACCGGCGATATCGGTTTCGCGTCCACCAAATCCTATGACATCGATGTCTGGGCCCCCGGCTGCGAGGAATGGCTGGAGGTCAGTTCCTGTTCCAACTGCGGCGATTTCCAGGCCCGCCGCGCTAACGTGCGCTACCGCCCCGCCCCGGATGCCAAACCGCAGTTCGTCCATACGCTGAACGGCTCTGGTTTAGCCCTGCCGCGCATCATGATTGCCATCATGGAAAATTACCAGCAGCCGGATGGCACCATCGCTGTGCCGGAAGTCCTCCGTAAATACGTCGGCGCGGAAAAAATCGGGTAAACGGCCTATTTCAACCGCCGTCATCACCCTATTTTCCATACTTGACACCCGCTGTGTTTTCATTTATGATACCTAGAGATTCTATGTACATAGATTGAGGAGGTATCATTAAATGCGTATTCTGGCACTCATTACCCTTATCCTGGGTCTGGCCGCGCTTGTCCTGGGCGTTGTGTTCATCTTCAACGCCAGTTCCGGCGAGCAAGAAATCGCTGATTCAGTCGCCCCCCTGCCACTCGACCAGGTAGAACCCACTTACGACCAGATATTTGCGACGGTAAAAGACATGCCGCAAACTGACCCGCAGTATCTCGCTCTGGCAGGGCAGAGGACTTCACTGGGGCTGGCTAAAGCCAATATCGGCAACATGAAAATCCTTAGAATCAACGGCATTGTCGATATTATCGTTGGCCTGGGTATGGTGCTTACCGGCGTAGCGCTATTCAAGAAAAACGATTAAGTTCTTTTCAGATTAGAATACACCATAAATATTTAAAAAACACCTCGTAAGCGATACTGGCAAGCCTCGCTGCGAGGTGTTTTTGTTTAGATATGGATATTTGCCTGTTCCCACGGTATAATACTCTTAAAACAATTCCATGAAGAAGGCAGGAGCAATATCATAGCCGCACAAGATTACGAGGTCGTCATTAAGCTGATCAGCAACAAAAGCCCGTGCCATTTCGGCCACAAAATCGGGAATGGGTCTTCGATTACGCGACGCCGCCCGGTATGTGCAACCTCGCTTATAACGCCATCTACCCCGTCGCCCTGGCGTTGCGGTTCGGCGCTACCTTCCCGTGGTCGGCCGATCCGGATATCGTAACCATGTCCTGCCCGGATGTCGATGTAAATAATATCTTCGAGCTACGGCGCCGGGTGAAAAAATAAATACCGTGATAAGATGAAAAAGCTTAAGTTGCTAAAAATATTATCATTATGCCTCATCCTGCCGGTATTGTTATCCGGACTTGCCGTTCTCGCCGGATGCGATGTCGTCACGGGTTCGGGTGAAACTTCCACTTTTGAATTGACGCACTCCGATTTTTCCAGGGTTGAAATCGCCACCGGTTTTAACGTTGAAATTACCCGGGCGGATGAATTTTTCGTCGGCATCACGCTCGATAAGTCGCTCTATGAGTATCTCTCGATTGCCCAGCGCGGCGATACGCTGCACATCGGGCTGAAAGCCAACTACACTTATACCGCCGCCACCCGCGAGGCGGTCATCCATCTCCCCGACCTGCGCCGATTGGAGCTTTCCGGCGGCTCTAAAGCAGTCGTAGCCGGTTTTTATGTGGACCATGCCGTGGACTTCGAGCTTTCCGGCGGGAGCGCGCTGACAGGCAATATCGAAATGAGCAACAGTACCTTTACCCTCTCCGGAGAAAGTTTCATGGAGATAACCGGCACGGCACCCGGCATCAAACTGAATGCTTCCGGCGGCAGCGATGTTAATCTGGCGGAGTTCCCGGTAACGGCAGCCAACATCGAATTGAGCGGGTCGAGTCACGCTGTAATCAATGTCAGCGATGTGATGGATGTAAATTTGAGCGGCGGTGCTAACCTCGAGTATATCGGCAGCCCCAAGCTCGGCAGTATGAAAATGTCCGGCGGCTCCACGCTAAACCAGAAAGAACCTTAGGCTATCACATACATATTAGTGCTTCAGCCTTCTTAACAATACCGTAACTATCAGCGTATTCCGCGATGCAGCGATATCATGTGAGATTACTTCCCATCCCTCGGCGATGGAATCCGGCAGATGAGAAAAGACTGCCTCAAGCGTCCGTGTCAGCCCCTGCTGGTCCTCAATATGAGTAAAATGGGGATATTGCCCGGCTTCTTCAGGGCTGATATATTCCACCAAAACTTTGTATTCGTAAGGATGACTTTTCATATATGTCCTCCCTGAATAACTTCTCTTACATTTTTATATCCCCGGCGGGGCGGATTGTCAATAGTAAGAAAACCATCATTGCGCGCCATCGAAACGTAGTCGAGAGGCGAAGCAATCTCATCAGGTATCTTGTAGATTCAAGGGATTGCTTCGTCGTTACACTCCTCGCAATGACGAGAATAATCCATAGCAAAAAGGCTGCACTCACGGTATAATATATTATCCCGGTTGCATCGGGAAGAAAGAGGCCTGTGTAAATATGCGGCGTTTCTCTCCCCCTTCATGGGTCTCGTTGTCGCTCTGTCTGGCAGCTATCAACATTTTCTCCAATTGCGCTATCGAAACCTCCAATATTTTCATCGCGCTTTACGCCCAAGAACTGGGCGCATCAAAACTGCAGGTCGGCTTTATGGCCGCGGCGGCCGGTATTGCTTATCTGGTATCCTCATTATTGTTCGGCAGATGGTCAGACGTTCACGGCCGCATGAGGTTTATCCGGGTAGGTCTCGGGCTGACGGCAATATCCTACCTTTCTCAAATCATCGCCAATTCCCCCATGACGCTGCTGGCGGCGCGCGCCGTCATCTATTTTTGTATCGGCATCAACGCCTCCGTGCTGGTAGCCTACACCTTTGAAAACCAGAACCAGGTGGGGCGCTTTATTTCTTACGGCGCGCTGGGCTGGCTCCTCGGGGCGGTGATGGCGCTAATCGTAAAAAATTATCACGCGCTGTTCATCACCAGCGCCGTCGTGGCGTTTTTGGCTTTCATCGTATCTTTTTCCCTCAAGGAAGCCGCGGAAAACCGTATCCGGGTGCCCCTGTTCCCGATGGCATTAATAAAAGCCGATTGGCGTGTCTACCTCGCCCTGTTCCTGCGGCAGTTCGGCGGCAACGCCATCTGGTCTATCTGGCCGCTCTACCAGGAAAGCATCGGGGCCACGAAGCTGTGGATTGCCCTCGTGGAAGTGACCAACATGGTGGGGCAAATTATCTTCATGCGCCTCATCGAGAGGTTCGACCCGGCCAGAATGTTCAAGATAGGGCTGCTGCTTTCGGCGATGGTCTTTATGGCTTACGGCTTTGCCAACCGTTACTGGCAGCTCATACCCATCCAGGCGGTCCTTTCTTTTGCGTATTCCGCCATGTTCGCCGGGGCTCTGGCTTACCTTTTACGGCGGCATAAGGAGTACGGGACTACCTCCGGCCTGATGAATTCCTTTAACGCGCTTTCCGGGAGCCTGGGGCCATTCATGGGCGGGGCGGTAGCGCAGGCATGGGGGTATTCCACGTTGATGTTCGTATCATCGGCTATCACTTTAACAGGTTTTCTTACCGCGGCGGGGCTGAAAAAAGAGCCTGCAAAGCCTTGAAAATCTGGTGTTACCCGGCCGATATAAACCGCTATGTTGACAGCAATATAACATATATACTACAATAAGTCAGTTTCTCCGGAGCTGTTGCACCTAAATTCTTTCTCGGAAGGATATGGTGAACAGTCGGCACCCCGATGGAATCGGGGGCAACGGCATGACTGGAAACGGTAATGCTTCCCGGCTGGAAAAGGAGATACCATGGTATTTACGTCTTCATTAATAGCGTCCTCCATTGTGGGTGGCGCTATTTTTGTTTTTCAATAATCCGTTCACAATCCCCTCTTGACAAGACGATGAGCTCTTTCATCATTACGCCGAGAAATTCTTGATTGTAAACAACAACAGAAATTCGGGAGAAAAGTCAAAATGCTAACTTATGAGGAAGCTTTAGCAACGGTTATCAATAACGTCCGGCCTCTGGATATTGAGGAAAAGTCTTTAACCAACGTGGAAGGCCAGGTACTCGCGGAGGATATATATTCGGATTATACCTTGCCGATGCGTGAAACTTCGCAGCCGGACGGTTACGCGGTCAAAGCCGGCGATATTCAAAACGCATCTAAAAATAACCCGGTGACCTTAGAAATAATCGATACCGTTAGGGCGGGCTATCTCTCTCAAAAAAATGTCCTCCCGGGTACGGCCATCCGTATTATGACGGGTTCGGTTATTCCGGAAGGAGCGGATTGCGTCGTCAGGTTTGAAGACACCGACGAGCCGGAGAACAAAAACGGCCCTAATTTAGATAATCCAACTCATGTAAAGATTTATATCAGTCCTGCGCCCGGCACTAACATTACCAAGGCTGGCGGCAATATTAAAAAAGGCGCGCTACTGGTCACTCAAAATACTATGATTGGTACAGCCCAGCTTGCCGCTCTCACGGCAACAGGGAAAAAACAAATAAAGGTAATCCGCCGCCCTAAAGTAGCCATCATTACCACCGGCGATGAACTGGTAAAATCCGGTATACCGTTAACACCCGGGAAAGCCTATGACAGTAACCGGGTGGCCATACAGTCTCTGGTAAGTCATTACGGCGGGATACCCAGAGTGCTTGGCTTTGCCAGGGATGATGAAAAATCTCTGCTCGGCAAGATGCAAGCTGGTCTTGCCGCTGACGCCATAATCACCACCGGCGGTGTCTCCAGGGGGGATTATGACCTGGTACGGCTAGTGATCGAGAAAATAGGGAAACTGGTTTTCTTCAGAATCAAAATGGGGCCAGGGGCTGCCTTCGCTTTCGGGCTGGCAGAAAAATCTAACCATAGAGGAAAATCCGTTGTCCCGATATTCGCCCTTTCCGGCCCGCCGCAGGCCTGCATGATTAACTTTGAAACACTCGTCAGGCCCGCCCTTCTGAAAATGAGAGGGATACTTGAACTAAACCACCCCACGGTTGAAGCGCTAAGTGAAGAGTCAATTGTTAACACCAGGCCGATGAATTTCGTGCGGTGGACAATTTTAAAAAAGACCGATTCCGGCTACACGGTTAAACAAAATAATGCCGATTCGGTATTGGCGCAAATCTCCGCCGCTAATTCTTTAACTATCATTCCGGCAGAGACATCGGTTAAAGCCGGGGGAAAGATACATGTCTTACCTCTGGACTGGTGCCGCTGATTCCGGAACGCTAAATTATTTTATGTTAAATATTATACAGTCTAAAAACAAAATCAATAAAACTGGATTCCTCCAGAGTTGCACCGCCTCCCGGCTGGAAAAGGAGAAAAAACTTGGTTTCACCACATGTAAAAATAGCGCCTTTTCAAATAAATAGCGCTTTTTGTTCTTCCGGATTTTTCTTTTCATTTATTCCTCCCTTTCAGGCTGCGCAGGCCTGGCGGCGCCAACCACCACTGCCGGGCCTGCGCTAACGGCAATTACTATACCGTAAACACCCAAAAAATAGCGGAAAAGGAAAGATAATGGACTTCAATTCAATCAACTGGGACACCATGTGGCGGGAAGAGTACGGGGAATCTCAATGGAGGAATAAGTCGTCATCAAAAGAGCTGTGGGACAGCCGCGCCGAAAAATTCAATAAAAGCGTCAGCACCCCGCCAAATGACGCGCCGGGAGACAGGAAGGATTATGTCGATAACGTGCTCGCCCGCATGGAGGTCAAACCGGACTGGACGGTGCTGGATATCGGCTGCGGACCGGGGACGCTTGCCATTCCCCTGGCAAAAAAAGCTAAAAGCGTAACGGGGCTTGATGTTTCATCAGAAATGCTGAAATACCTCAAGATGAACGCGGAAACCAACGGATTGAATAACCTAAAATATATCAATGCCTCCTGGCAGGACGCTTTTACCAGCGGGCAGGTGAAACCCCATGACGTGGTGGTGGCCTCCCGCTCGCTGATGCCTCTCAACATGCAGGACACGTTGGCCAGCGTCAACGCCATCGCCGGGCGGGCGGCTTATATTACCTACCCGGTGGTCCACCTCTCTTTTGACTGGGAGGCCTATAAAGCTATCGGACGGAACCGGAAAAAAAATCCGCCATATATCTACATGCTGAACATGCTTTACCAGATGGGCATCCAGGCTAATCTGGAAATATTGGAATCCAGGATAACCATGCGGTATGCCAATATTGATGAGGGTATGAAGGATGTCCAGTGGCGGACCGACCCTCTTACCGCCGATGAGCAGATAAAACTGCGTCAATGGCTGGAAGATAAGTTCGCCGGGCAGCAAGACAGGCCGTTAACCTACAACGGGTATTCCCTCTGGGCCTTAATCTGGTGGAAAAAAGAAACCCGGTAAGCGCTTGCAAAGAACGGTACTATTGGAGTTTGTTTGGCTAAAAAGCCTTTAGGGTATACCCTGCTGCGCTCGTAGCGGCGGTTAGCTTTTTAGGTAGCTATTTGCTATCATATCTCTAGAAAAACTATAGCTTTACGAGCGTGGAGGGGTGTCCGAGCGGTCTATGGTGACGGTCTTGAAAACCGTTGTCGGTGCAAGCCGACCGTGGGTTCGAATCCCACCCCCTCCGTTTACCGGGCGAGCGCAGCAAGCCGGGGGGCTTATTTGATATCTTCATCATTTTTCAGCCTCAAGGTCTGAATCGTCTGTATCAATAGAGCTACTTCACTTTCACTCAATTTTTCTATATTATCAAGCCTGCTCTTGATTTCAGAAATAACCGCCGTCTTGAAACCATCTTTTTCCGGGTTCCGCTTGATGCGTGATTCAACCAGCGCGGCACTAATTTGGGATATGAAAGCCGTCATCACACCTATACCAACCACCATCAAACCCATCCCCATAATCCGCCCCGCCAGGCTGCTGGGAACGATATCCCCATAACCGACAGTCGTGACGGTAGAGATACTCCACCAAACCGCATCGGCAAAATTGGTAATCCGAGCGTTTTCCGTGCCGCTATCAAGAACTAAAGCGGCAAATGCTCCGATAAATATAACGCTGACCGTGATGCTGAATAAAGCGAGCAAGTTACTCCGTTGAAAGAACCCGCTGGATTTAGACATCACGCGTCTCATCCTGGCTAAGAGCAATATTACCCTGACTAAACGCAGGAAACGGAGCGCGACCGCCATGGCCGATAGAGTTCCCAAAGCATATAGAGCAATGGCGGGAATCATCGCTAATATTTCATAGCCGTTAGTCACTAAAAATTTGGATTTACTTTTACTGGCGATAATCCTTTGTATAAAATCGACCGCAAATACGATACATATAATGAGGTCAACAATATATATCCCGATTAATGTGCTGTGTGAAACGGAAACTAACGATTCTACGGCTACTAAAACTATTGAAAAGATGGCCAGCACACCGATAATGATTTCCGTCACGTTTTTCCTTGACATTATAAACCTCCTGAAAGGCTGTCCTAACAGTATTATGTCTATCTTACCACCAGAGCAGGCATAAATTCATGTGGAATTATAGAGTGTGCTCCGGAGTGCTGTAATTGAAAGCAGAATAGTGACGCCAACAGCAGCAAAATAACAGTTCAACGTGAAATAATGCCACACGAATGAAAACATATATTTTTAGGATACACGGCGCTGGCAGGTTATAGCGATGCTAAACAAGCGCAACAAATCGACTGCGCCGAAGCCTTATTCTTCCAGCGTCACCTTGCTCAACCAGGCAAAGCCCATCGGGTTCAGTTCATAACCTTTCACGTAAGGCTTGACCAGCACGTAATTCTGCCCGAACCACAGCGGCAGTATGGCGGCGTCATCCACCAGCATCTGCTCCGCCTGTTGGTACATTTCCAGGCTTTTGTCCGTATCCGGCTCCACTCCGGCGGCTTCCAGCACCGCGTCCAGCGCCGGATTGGAGTATTCCGCAAAGTTGTTCTCGGCGCCGGTATGGAACAATACGTCCAGAAAATCCTGCGGATGAGGATAATCCGCTATCCACCCCATATCGAACATCTGGTCCTTTTCTTCTTTAAGGTTATAGAAATAATAGCTGGGGTCGAGTTGCCTGACGGTTACTTCCACCCCCAGGTTTTCCCGCCATTGCGCGATAATAGCCTCCAACGTCGAGGATATGACAGCCCCATAACCGGAGGTGGTTAGCGTAACCGGCGGCAAATTAGCGGCATCGCCGTATTTTGAAGCCTTAAGCGCCGCTTTGGCTTCAGCTACGTTATAGTCCATCCCCGCCAGGTTTTCGTTATAGCCGGGCATGCCGGGCGGTAAAATACCGTCCGCGCGGTCTAACATATTGCGCAGGGTCAAATCGATAATCTTATCTTTATCCACCGCCATCACAAAAGCCTTCCGCACATTAATATCATCAAAGGGCGGCTCATTGGTATTAAAGCCTATCCAGCTGAAACTTAACTGCGGGCTTATCCGCAACTGGTCATAGAACGGGCCGTCTTCATCCGTCACGCGGTCGATATAGCTGGTGCCGATATCGATAACATCCAGCTGGCCCATCTCGTACATGCTCATCGGCAGTCCGCTCAACATGGTGAACTCCACCTTTTCCACACCAGTCTTCTGCCCGTAGTATTTATCGTTCCTCTCCAGGACAAGCAGGCTGTTGTCCTGCCATTCCTTAAGCTTGAAAGGCCCGGTGCCGTTGGGCTGCCGCCACCACTCGCCGGAAGATACGTTATTCTTATCTACAATCATGGCCGTAGGATAGGTCAGTTTGGAAAGGAAATAAGACTTCGGGGCATCAATGGTTACCTTAACGGTGTAATCATCGATTATCTTGACGCCGCTGATTTCTTTGGCCTTGCCTGCCAGCACATCGCTGACGCCGACAATATCTCCCAGGTAAGTTCCCGCCACCGGCGAATGTGTAGCCGGGCTGCAAGCGCGTTCCCAGGAATATTTAACGTCCGCGGTCGTCAGTTTTTTACCGTCATGAAACACCACATCCGGGCGGAGATAAAAAGTATAGGTCGTCTGGTCGGCACTTATTTCCCACCTATACGCGATATCCTCCTCCGGTTCCAGGTTATCATCGAGCCGCACCAGGCCGTTGAATATCTGTAATATAAAACTGGTGGAATTGGCTTCATAGGAAACCGCCGGGTCCAGCGTGTACGGATTGCTCCCGTATAAATGCAGCGTACCACCGCCGGTAACGGGCTGGTAAGTTGGTTCAGGGTTTGTAGTCGGTGGTAACACCGTAATATTGGATACAACCGGCGGCAAACTTACCACAACCGCCAATACCATTAACAAATAATAAATAACGCTTAAAACAAGTAGCAGTACAACCCTTTTCATTTCAACCTCTGGAATGTTACTAATTTCAATTATCTCACAAAGCTATACGTCGTGCATCATAACGGCATTTATTTGAATTATTTTACCGCTTAAACATATAATCATTAACAAATATCCAGAGATAAGGAGATAAAGTATCATGTCCAAGATACCTGAAGCGTTCGCCAAATACTACAAGGGCAAGCCGGTTGGAGATTTCACCAAGCTTTACCCGCAGTTGACCGCCCAATCTTTCCACATCTGGGGCAAGGAATGGAACTCCGGCTACCGCATGGACTGGTTCTGCGTAACCGAGCCGTTCCTGATGATTAATGACCCCCACACCCATGACTTCGACCAGTTCCTAGCCTTCCAGAATGCCGATGCCACCCATGTAAACGACTTTGACGCGGAAGTCTGGCTCCACCTCGGCGAAAAGGGCAAACAGGAAAAACTGGTGCTGACGGAAAGCTGTTTCGTCCATATCCCGGCCGGGATGGTCCATACGCCGCTGGAGTTTAAAATCATCCGCAAGCCGATTGTTTTCATGGATATCGCGCTGACCTCTCAATACGTGCGCAAACCGGAAGACAAGACCAAACCCATTATGACCGAAGGCGAAAGACACTAGCTAACGCTCTTTGAACCTATCATCGGCGGGGGAGCCTTAAAACAAGCCCTGCCTTTTAAGGCTGGTGAAGCTCTTCCCGCCGACGATGATATGGTCTAACACATCTATCCCTACGATTTCCCCTGCCTCATAAAGTCGCTTGGTCAAGGCGATATCATCTTCCGAGGCCTCCGTATCACCGGAGGGGTGATTATGCACGAAAACCACGGAAGAGGCGCTAGAGGAAATCGCTTCCTTAAACACTTCCCGCGGATGCACGATACTACTGTCCAGGCTTCCCACCGATATTTCCGCCACCCGTATCAACTGGTTCCGCGTATCCAGCAGTACCGCCAGGAAATACTCCTTTTTCTTATCTTTGAGCCTCCCCTGCACTACCCTGACAATATCCTCTGGAGCCTTTAAGGGTGTTTTCCCCGCCGGTTCCGAGTAGCCATCGATTCTTTTGGCGAGTTCTACTGCGGCTTTTATCTGTGATGCTTTGGCCAGACCGATACCCCTGACCCCGGACAGTTCCTCCAGCGAGGCCGCCGCAATGCCTTTCAACCCCTCGAAACGGCTTAACAAACGCTGCGCCGTCACCATAACGGACTCGCCGGAGATGCCCCGCCCCAGTATTAACGCCAGGATTTCCTGCGCGGATAATGCTTCCGCCCCCAGGCTCTGTAATCTTTCCCGCGGTCTTTCCGCCGCCGGCAAATCATGGATGGTCAGCGGTCTGGGCTTTATATTATCCGGCTTTTTCATGACAGCCCAGTCTATCATTTGACGAATAAATAAAGCAAGAACGTTCCAAATAATATTTTTAATTTGTTTATTTTTTCCTGTTTTTACATTGTTTACTGTAAAATAACCACCTATTCCCCTTCATTCTTATCCCTTAGGAATTTTGGTGGAAATTACCAAAAAAGTTGATGGTACGGGTTTTCGAGATTAAGGGTTGACCAGATTCTAAAAAAACCCGCTAACGCATATCATCTATACATCTGAATCACGACTACAATCCGTGAAGTAAGAACCGGTGATAGGAGAACAATGCTTAGTCTGGTCCGGGTAAAAGCCTGTAAAAGATGCGGGGGAGACCTCTCTATAGAGTGCGATATCTACGGCGTTTTTATCGAATGCATCCAGTGCGGCGCTACCTTTAATAAAAACGACCTTAAGCTAGCCGCCATGAACAGTACGGAAAACGCTCTGAAAGCATCATCGCTGTCATCTTTACCTTCGAGGAAATAAGCGCGCCGCTAATATTACGGGGCAACAGCAACCTCTCCGGCCGCCCGCCAGAGAGTATTCAGACCTTCCATATCAAACCCGTAAACGGTTTTCAGCGCCTCGTCATAACCGCTGCCTTCCCGGAAAACGGCGAGCAGTTCAAACATCTTTTCACGCCCGTACTCATCTATCAAATATCTAACTATCTCATAGCTTTCAGCATAAGCCAGCAGCGCCTGGTTCGTATAGGCGGAAAACGGGCTGCACAGGCTGCGGACAGAGATAAGGGTGTCAGCCGCTTTGGCCGCAGTTAAAGCCAGGGAAAACTGATAGTCCAGCTCGCCCTCCGAGTTCATCGCCAGCCCTTCGTCAAGCCAGGGAGGCAATGAATTATAAGGATTGAAAGTAACCTGATGTACCACCAGATGCGTGAGTTCATGGGAAATGGTACTTTTTCCCCAAGCCAAGTCAGAGGATGAAGTCCCGATACCGATGGCGACAATGCCATATTCCGTGAAAGCCACCCCACCCGTCCACTCCTGCGCATAAATCATCGAACCCTGCAAAGCCGCAGCATCCGCGTAAATATACAGGCTTACCGGATTGGCTAACTCGGCACCGGAATTATCCGCCAGCGTCCCCAGCGCCTGCTGGGCGGCATCCATCAGCTCTTGCCCGAAAGCATCGCTGCCTTTGTACCAGTAAAGCGTTATCATTCCTTCCTTGAGCGACTGCCAGCTATAGCGCCCGTCCTGAATTTCCACGCTCTGCGGCAGCGTTTCCGTGGTTTTACCGGAAGCGTCGGTTACCGTCCACCAGTAAGTCAAACCGGAACCCGGCGGCATCCCGCCCGTCTGGCGCATATCCAGGACATACCGGGTAGCAACATTTTTGGCCGGGGTAAAGGTTACCAGACCCTCGGTAATAACCTCCGCGAATTTCATACGGTCGACGGTATAGTGGAGGCGAATATCGGTAATATTGGCATCGCTTTGAGCCGAAATATAGAAGGTAAGGCTGGCGGGGAAGTCCATCTCCGCCGAATTGCTCAAGACCGCCGGCCCGCTGGCAGCCAGCACCGCACCAGGCACGATACAGCCCGCCGCCAGTATAACAACAAGGACTAGGAATATTACTTTCTTTTTCATGCTTTCTTTCCCATTATAGACCTTAAATATGCGTCGATAAAGTCATCAATAGCGCCGTCCAGCACGGCCTCCGTGTTGCCGGTCTCATAATCCGTCCGGTGGTCTTTGACCATACGGTACGGGTGCAGCACATAGCTCCTGATCTGATTGCCCCACCCTGCGTCGATATGCTTCCCCTTTAATTTCGCCTTCTCCGCTTCCTGCCTTTCAAGCTCCATTTCCAGCAGCCGCGCCCTCAATATCTTAAAGGCGAAGTCCTTATTCATATGCTGGGAACGCTCGCTCTGGCAAGAGATGACAATTCCGGTGGGGAAATGGGTGATTCTCACGGCGCTGCTGGTCTTCTGCATGTGCTGGCCGCCGGGCCCGCTGGAACGGAAGGTCTCCACTTTAATATCTTCCGGCTTGATGTCTACCTCGATATCGCTTTCCGCTTCCGGCATCACTTCCACGAGTGCGAAAGACGTATGCCGGGCGTGGTCGCTATCGAAAGGTGAAAGTCTTACCAGGCGGTGCACGCCGTGTTCGCTCTTTAAATAACCCGCCGCGTATTCCCCCTTGAAAGCCATAACCGCTCTTTTTATCCCCGCCTCGTCCCCGGGGGACATATCCAGCACTTCCGTCTCAAAGCCGCGGCGCTCCGCCCAGCGCAGGTACATCCGCATCAGCATTTCCGCCCAGTCCTGGCTTTCCGTGCCGCCCGCCCCGGCGTGTATCGCCATGATAGCGTTGCGGGCGTCATACTCCCCGCTGAAGGCCAATTGGAATTCGTATTCCCCGATTTGATTGCCGATTTCTTCCAGTTCGGCAGCAAGCTCTTTTAAGATGGATTCGTCTTCACCGGAAATCGCTTCCAGTTCCGTGATGTCCGCCAGTTTTTTCTCCAGCCCCCGCCACCGCTGTACCGCTCTTTTCTTTTCCGCCAGCTGGCGCATGACGGCCTGGGCATTTGCCTGGTCCTGCCAGAAGCCCGGCTGGACCGACTGCTCCTCCAGCTTAACGATTTCTTTTTCCTTGCCGGCTACGTCAAAGATACTCCAGTGCGCTGGCCACCCGGCCTTGTAAGTCCTTTAGCTTATCCTTTAACTCCGGCATATTCCCTCACTTCACAATTCTGGATTACTTTTATATTATCTACCTTTTTAGCCATTTTGTGACAAGGTTATCACGAAGGTTATCACGTTCATTTTATCTCCCCCTGTGGGAGAGGAATATTCTGCCCATTCCCCCGGTTTTCCCCGTTCGGTTATTGTATCCCGATGTTTGGTTATGGTTCTAAATGCCCGCCCGCCGCCTGGTGGGCAAGCCGTGTGGGCTCCGGCAGCCGGTAGCCCCGGCCGCAGGCCAGCACCCACTGAACGGCTGATTCCAAGTCTACCATGTGGCCGGTGGATACGTAAACCGGCTTGACACTATCCCTGGTGCGCAATACTGCCCCGATAACCTCATTCCCATCTGTCAACTCACGCCAGCTTCCCTGCTTCATGCCAGGCTCGGTATACGCCCCAATCAAACGCGACTTCGCGCAGCCAATGGTCGGTATCCCTAAAAATAGCCCTAAATGCGCGGCTATCCCGATACGCCGCGGGTGCGCGATGCCCTGCCCATCCACCATCACCAGGTCAGGTACACGCTTTAGCTTCTCGAAAGCGGGGATTATCAGCGGCATTTCCCGGAAAGACAGCAACCCCGGCACGTAAGGGAAAGTAACGCGGTCGGTTGCCGTCTGCACTTCCACGATATCAAGCTCCGGGTAGCTCAAGACCACCACAGCCGCCCTGCCGGTGCCGCGCCATCGGTCTACCGATATATCCACCCCGGCAACCAGGTGCGGGTCTTCCACCTTACCGGCCCTCGATACAGACGCCGCCAGTTCCAGCTGGATTTTTTTCGCTGCGGCAGTGGTGACCTGCCAGTCATGCCTCCGCACGATACGCATAAGTAGATTATATCCTGCGTCAAGATACGGGGCAACACTGATATGCATACTGCCATAAATATGCTACAATGGCACATTGAACTAAAATTGGAATGGAATTTTTCTGGAGATAACGTTGGTATATACGATACGCCGGATGGTCAAAGAAGACCTCGAACAGGTAAATGAAATAGACCATGAGGCTTTTCCCACCCAATGGCCCCCGGCCAATTACCGGCAGGAACTGCAGAACAAAATCGCGCATTACATCATCGCCTGTGACGGCTCAAAGTCGGTCAACATTGTTCCGGCGCCGCAGAAGCGGTTTTTGCAGAAACTTATATCGCGGCTGATGCCCCGGGGGAAAGCGTCCGCCGTCCTGACAAAAACGCCGGAACCGCAGTTGTACATCGTAGGGTTTTCCGGCATCTGGATGCTCACTGATGAAGCCCATATTACCAATATCGCCGTGCGGCGGGAATACCGCGGCCGCGGCCTGGGAGAGTATTTACTGCTAGCCACCATCGATCTCGCGCAAGAGCTGAACGCCAGTTTTTTAACGCTGGAAGTACGCGCTTCCAATATCGTGGCGCAAAGCCTTTATAACAAATACGGTTTTATGCAGATGGGCATACGGCGCGGCTATTACCTGGATAACCATGAAGACGCTATTATCATGTCCACCGAGAGTATCAACTCGGAGACGTATCAGGCACGTCTCCGCCAGCTAAGGGAAACCCTGGCGAAAAAGCTGGGGGAATAAAATTTTTCACCCTCCCCTCTTTGACCACACACGGTTTCCGTGATAGAATTAATAAGCTTGTCATTCAGCGTCAAGGCAAGGAGGGACTGCGATGTCAGGACATTCTAAATGGTCTAAAATAAAACATCAAAAGGGTGTCGATGATGTCAAGAGAGGCAACCTTTTTACCAAATTGACCCGTGAAATTATCATCGCCGCTAAAGAAGGCGGCGGCAGCCCGGATACCAACTTCCGCCTGCGCCTGGCCGTTCAGAAAGCCCGTGATAGCAACATGCCGATGGACAACATCGATAGGGCCATCAAGAAAGGCACCGGCGAGGGCGGCAGCGGCGGTATGGTGGAGATGACACTGGAAGGCTACGGGCCTAACGGCATGGCCGTCCTGGTCAGCGCCCTTTCCGATAACCGCAACCGCACCGTACAGGAAGTGCGGAGCGCTTTCACCAAGCACGGCGGGGCCATGGGAGAAAGCGGCAGTGTGGCCTGGATATTCGAGTCCCGCGGCGTGATTACCATCAATAAAACCGAAGGCATGGATGTGGACGAGTTGACGCTCGAAGTCATCGACCTTGGGGCGGAAGACGTAGACGACCAGGGCGATACGATAGAAATCTACACCAAAGCAGACCAGCTGTTCAAAGTACGGACAGCTTTAGAAGCCAAGCGCATCAAAGTAGAATCCGGCGAGATGCAGATGGTGCCTAAAACGTCCGTCAAACTGGATGTCAAAGGCGCCACCCAGGCCTTAAAGCTGCTGGATAAGCTGGAAGAGCTCGATGATGTGCAGAACGTGTATTCCAACGCCGATATCCCGGATGACGTTATGGCGGAAGTACAGGCAGCCCAGTAATAAGATCATGAAATGAAGATTCTAGGCATCGACCCGGGCACGCAGGTGATGGGCTGGGGAGTAGTGGAAAGCGATGGCGGCAACGTGTGCCTGGTCGGTTTCGGGGCCATCAAGGTACCGGATAAACTCCAGCCCGCCGAAAAGCTGAACATCCTTTACCGCGAACTCCTCAAAGTCATCCGCCAATACGCTCCCGATACCATCGCCGTGGAGCAGCCTTTTGTCGCCAAGAACGTCCATTCCGCTTTCATGGTGGGCCGCGCCCAGGCGATAGCCCTGCTGGCTGCCGCCGGCAAGAAAATCCCCGCTTTTGAATACACGCCCGCGCAGGTAAAACAGCACGTAGCCAACTATGGCGCCAGCAGCAAAGAGCAGGTACAGGAAATGGTCAGGCTGCAGCTCGGCATGAGTCAGCCGCCGGAACCCAATGACGCCGCCGATGCTTTAGCGGTCGCTCTTTGCCACGCCCAGGAGATGCATGTGAACGACCTATTATCCAGACAGGGAGAGAGACGATGATCGCCAGTTTACACGGTAAGATAGAGACGCTAACGGCGGATTCCGCCGTAATCAACGTGGGTGGCGTGGGCTTCAGGGTCTATATGCCCACCTCCGCCCTGGCCAGCATCGGCACGCCGGGGACTGAAGTGAAAGTCTTTACCCATACGCACGTGCGGGAGGATGCCATCACCCTTTATGGCTTCCCCACCGCCGAGGAACTATGGCTCTTCGAGATACTGCTAGGCGTATCGGGGCTGGGGCCGAAGCTATCGCTGGCGATGCTCTCCACCCTTACCCCCGACCAGATAACGACGGCCATCGCCACCGGCAGCGCGGACATGCTGGACATGATACCGGGCATCGGGAAGAAGGTAGCCGGACGCATCATCCTGGAACTCAAGGAGAAGATAGGCGCCGGCTGGGCGGTCTCCGGAGAGGCGCAGGTCAGCAAAGAGAACGCGGACGTATTGGGGGCGCTGACGGCGCTGGGCTATTCCGCGGCGGAGGCGGTGAAAGCGGTAGCCTCCCTGCCCGCCGACCCCAAGCTCAAGCTGGAAGACAAGGTAAAGCAGGCTTTGCAGTATTTGGGGAAGAAATAATTCACTGTCATTGCGAGGAACACAGTGACGAAGCAATCCCACTATCTCGTCATTCTGAGTGAAATGAAGAATCCGTTCCTCATACGTTATTCCCGCGAAAGTGAGAATCCATTTCCCTTTCCAGTTTCTCCCTTTCGTAAAGTCGCAGATTCCGCATGAAGAAGTGAATCGGAGGGGGATAAAGAGGGTTTTTACTAATCACCCTCACCTTAATCCTCTCCCCTCAAGGGAGCCTTTTATCAAAAGTCATTCTGAAGAGCGAAGCGCTGAAGAATCCGTACCTGAAAAGGTGGTTACGGATTTTTTCCCCCGATTTGCATCGGGGTCAGAACGACCATAAAATAATACTTTTGATACAACACCCCTCAAGGGAGAGGGTAATATGAATGGGTTGATACAGGAGGCATGGTATGAAATCCACTGAAGGCAAAATCGGGAGGGTGTTCGTCTTGAGACTGGAGGACGGGGACATGGTGCCCGCCTGCATTGAGTCGTTCGCTTTAGAGCAGGGGATAAAGGTGGGTCACGTGATACTCGTCGGGGGCATCGGGGACGGGCAGGTGGTGGTGGGGCCGCGCAAAAGCGGGGAGATGCCGCCCGACCCCGTTTTACTGCCCATCGAAGGAGCGCACGAGGTGGCGGGGGTGGGCATCATCGCGCCCAACAAAGAGGGACAGCCCAAGCTGCATATCCACGCCGCTATGGGGCGGGCGGGACGAACGCTGACCGGCTGCCTGCGCTACGGGGCAAAGACCTGGCTGGTGGGCGAGGCCATCATTTACGAAATCACGGGGAGCACCGCCAAAAGAACGCCGGACAAAGCCAGCGGATTTGATTTGATGGAGATGTAGTTCAATTCCTGAAAATTGTTCTTCTACCCCGTTTGACATCATTCCCGCATCCATGATATTTTTAGCCGAATACTTTTATCTGATTTGGAGTACATATGCCTAAAAAACCAATCCCGGAAAAGCAGGTTATCGAAACATTTTTAAAGCGCCGAATGATCGTGAATATCCTGATATACCTGGCGCTTTTCTGTTTCGCTTTTATTTTTACTTCCAGATTTATCCAGGGTGTGTCTCTAACCGGCCTGGGGAACGATGTGGAAGTAGGGATAGCGATGGGCATCTTGACCGGGGCATTAATCGGCGCTTTAGTTTACTGGCGGTGTCCCAGGTGCCGGAAATTTATCGGCGTCAAGATTAAACCAAAAGCCTGCCCGCATTGCGGAG